>JALGUI010000577.1 GCA_029820915.1 Candidatus Zipacnadia bacterium
TGCGACGGGCGCCTCGCCCGTCGGCCGTTCCGCACCGCCGCGACCGTCGGCACGACGCACGGGCGGGGCGCCCGTGCCACAGAAAGGCAACGGCGCCCGCCCGGTCGTTGTCGTCGCCGTCCGCCGTTGCCGCGCGCCGTTGTGGAGGGGCGGGCCTACGCGCCCGCCCGGTCGTTGTCGTCGCCGTCCGCCGTTGCCGCCCGCCGTTGTGGAGGGGCGGGCCTACGCGCCCGCCCGGTCGTTGTCGTCCGCCGTTCGCCGTTGCCGTGCGCCGTCCCCGGTTGCCGGCTCCCGGTTGCCGGCCGTTACCCCTTCACCGCCCCCAGCACATTCGCCGCGCTCGCCACATACAGCAGGCCGTCCGCCTCGGTATCGCTGATCCACTCCGGCGCGTCCTGCTCCTCCAGCAGGTCGATGGCGTCCTCGAGCAGCATCACGGCCGTGTCGTGGTCGTAGCGGTCGAGCACCATCGCCGCCCAGCCCGTGGCGGTCGCCCAGTAGCCGCCGTCCTGATAGCGCCCCGCCGGGTAGTCGGCCAGCATGCGCTCCCACCGCTCGGGCGCCGGCAGGTGGCGCACGCAGCCGCGCAGGAAGCAGTCCTCGTAGTGGTCGAACAGCCATGCGCCGATCTTGACCGTCTGCGACTTGCTCACCGCCCGCACCACGCCCGTGTAGGCGCTGCCCCACAGGTCGATCTGTCGGCAGTCCACCAGCGCGGCCCGCATCATGCCGTCGCGGTCGCTGCGGAACTCGTGCAGGCTCCGGGCGGTGTGCTCGGCGGCCTCGAACCAGGTGTGCGCGCCGTCGTGGTCCGCCGCCCGCTGGCACATCTTGGCCAGCACCATGCACGCCTCCCAGTATAGCAGCGACGAGAACAGCACCTCGCCGGTCTTGCCTACCGTGTCCGTGAAGCCGTAGCCCGAGTGCGGGTTCGCCGGGTCGATCCACACCAGCCCATCCTCGGACAGCGGCACCGTCTCCATGCCGTCCATGAGCGCGTTCTCATGGCGCAGGAACAGCTCCCGGTCGCCGGTCAGGTCCACGTAGGCGTCCACGAGCTTCACCGCGAACTGGGCGTTGTCGGTCGGGGGCCGGTCGAGCGTCGGCATGCTCTCGTTGACGACGTAGACCGCGCGGCCGTCCGGCTCCACGCGGTTGGGCATCAGGCCGTCGTCCCGCCGCCGCGCGAGGAGGTAGTCGATGGCCGCCGCGATTTCCTCGGGCGGGATCAACCGCCCCGCGCCCTCCACGGCGTAGCAGAAGTCGCGGGTGTACATGCCCGAGTACTTGCCGGAGCCCGCGGGCGTGAACAGCCAGGTGCCGTCCTCGGCCCGCACGCGCGCGCTATCGAGGCATCTGGTCGCGATGGCCTCGAGCCGTTCCACCTGGGCGCGATCGATGGGGACTGGTCGCAGGAAGTGTTTCATCGAGAGGTCTGCCCGCCTCCTGGTGCCATTTGTCCAACGGGCACCTCGCCCGTTGGGGCGGCCTTGCCGCCCTCCGCCGTTCGTCTGTACCCACTCGCTTGACGGATGGCCGGGCCACGGTGTTCCGTTGCGCCGGGGCCGCGGTTCGCTTCGGCCCATCCGCAGTTGCCGTCCGGAGGGCGGCTGTTCACAGCCGCCGCCGTTCGCCTTGAGGCGCGCGCGGCGGCTCGCGATCACCCGACCTGCAGCGCCCCCACCAGCTCGCTGATGCTCGCCACCCCGTGCCGCCGGCAGTACTCCGCCAGCCCGTCGATCACCTGCCGCATGGCGGCGGGCTCGATGAAGTTCGCGGTGCCGACGGCCACCGCGATCGCGCCCGCGAGGATGAATTCCAGCGCGTCGCGCGCGCTCATGATCCCGCCCATGCCGATGATCGGCAGGTCCACCGCCCGCGCCACCTCATACACCATGCGCACCGCGACCGGCCGGATCGCCGGACCCGACAGCCCGCCCGTCACGTTGCCCAGGTGCGGGCGCCGGGACTCGACGTCGATGGTCATCGCCAGCAGCGTGTTGACCAGCGACAGCGCATCCGCGCCGGCCTCGGCCGCCGCGCGCGCGATCGCCACGATATCCGTCACGTTGGGCGACAGCTTCACGATCACCGGCACCCCGCTCGCGGCGACGACCGCGGCGACCAGCTCGCCGGTCAGGTCACAATCCACGCCGAAGTACATCCCCTCCTCCTCGACGTTCGGACAGGAGATGTTCACCTCCAGCGCGGCCACGCCCTCGACCGACAGCACCTCCGCCAACTCCACGAACTCCTCGACCGACCGGCCGGAGATGTTGACGATCACCGGCACGCCGAAGGCGCGCAGCGCGGGGAGCTTGTCGCGCATGAAGACCTCCACGCCGGGGTTCTGCAGGCCGATGGCGTTGAGCATCCCGGCGGGCGTCTCCCGCACCCGCGGCGGCGGGCTCCCCTCCCGCGCCTCCAGCGTCACGGCCTTGGTGACGATCGCGCCCAGCGCCGACA
>JALGUI010000034.1 GCA_029820915.1 Candidatus Zipacnadia bacterium
GAGGAGCATGTGCTGGCGGGCGGCGACGCATCCATCGGCCTGCAGCGTGACGACCGCGTCGAGTTCACCTCGCAGTCGGAGGCGGGCGGCCTCACCGTGACCACGTCGAGCTGGCTGGAGTATGACGGCGTTATCCAGGTGACGCTGACGGTCAGCGGCAACGCCACCGTCGATCGCCTCGCCATCGAGATGCCCATGCGGCCCGAGATCGCGCGCTACCTGCATGTGTCGAGCCAGTGGGGCGGCTACTTCTACGAGCGCATCGGCGAGGAGCCGGACTGGGCGTGGGAGTCGAACTGGCAGGCGCTGAGGTGGATCAGATCCGGGTGGAGCGGACGGAGAGCGAGGTGATCCTGCGCGGCACGATCATCGGCGAGCCGACCGCCATCGAGGGCGACCGCTCGTGGACCTTCGGCCTGCAGGCCACACCCGGCAAGCCGCTGCCCGTGGGCTGGCACGGCCGGCACGTCGGGGGCATACCCGGCCTCGATGCCGAGGGAGCGCAGGACGTGCGCGACCGCGGCCAGACCGTCGCTCTCATCTGGAACTCCGAGACCGAGTGGTTCAGCTACCCTTCGCCCAAGGACCCCGAGGTCCTGCGCGCCGCGGTGCAGGAATACCACGACCTGGGCATGCAGGTGGCCGTATACATTACGCTGTCGGGCACCGGGCCTTCGGAGGTGTACGAGCGGCACCGCGACGAGTGGATGATGAGCATCGAGGACGGCGAGCCGTTGTTCGGCGATGAGGAGACGTACTCCAGCACCTGCGCGGCGAGCACCTACGCCGACTGGCTGGTGTGGGCGGTCGATCGCGCCATGGAGGACTGGGACCTCGACGGCGTCTACATCGACAACGCCGGGCCGTACTACTGCACCAACGAGCTGCACGGCTGCGGGGGGGCGCTGGGGCGGACCTACCCCTACTTCGCCACCCGCGACCTGCACAAGCGCCTGTGGAACGTCATCCACGGCCGCAAGCCCGAGACGGGCATCATCTGGGAGCACAACTCGCGCACCTCGAACAGCTTCAACCTGACCTTCTGCGACATCTACTCCGATGGCGAGCACTTCCGTGTCAAGTCCCGGGGGACGCCGGAGGAGATCACACGGCTCTTCCTCGACATCACCGCGACCGGTCGGCAGTGGGGCTCGCAGCCCTGCTTCCTGCCCTCCGCGCTGAACCTGCGCGAGGAGTACACCGACTGGCTGATCACGCGGCTGCTGCCCTTCGGCAACGTGCTGATGTCGGTGCCGACGTGGATGGACTACTCGCGACTGTCCCCGGTGCTGCGCGCGCGGCTGGAGTTCGGCCTCGGTACCGAGCCGGTCGAGTGGTACACTCCCGAGGCGCTCCCGGAATGGCTGCCGGCGGGGCCGGAGGAGCTGCTGGTGGGGGCCTACCGCCGCGAGGACAACCACGTGATGCTGACGGTGGGGAACCCGACCGAAGAGAAGCTGGCGATGCGCATGGACCTGCGCCCGACGGCGGCGGCGCTAGGCGGGGAGCTGGCGGTGACGGACGCGCTGACCGGCGTGCCCTGTCCGCCGCTGGGCCGGAACCTCGTGCTGTGCGTGCCGGCGAACTCGTTCCGCGTGGTGATCATCGAGCCCGCGCAGTGACTGCCGTCAGGAGGGGCGGTCCTCCCGGACCGCCCGGCCGTTCCGTGGCCCTCCCACGCCCACTGCGGCCAACCGCGCATGCCGTCACGAGGGGCTCGCCCCAACGACAACGACTGGGCGGCGCAGGAGCGCCGCCCCTCCTGACAGCAACAACGCACCGCGCGCGTTGTCAGGAGGGGCGGCGTTCCCAGCCCGCCCGGCCGTTCGTCGTTGTCGTCCGGAGGGTGGCTCTTCAGAGCCGCCGCCGTCGCCGTTTCCTGGTTCCCTTCCCATCACCACCCCAGCACCGGCCCGTAGGTCTGCGGCATGCGCTCGCGGCGCCAGACGCCGCGGTAGGAGCGCGGCGTCATGCGGTCCTCCTCGACCCAGTTGTTGAGCGCCGCGTAGGGCGTCAGGTCCACGTCCGCGCAGTAGACGCCATCCTCGCCGCCCGCGCTTACCAGCACCATCCCGTACTGGTCGATCACGCAGCTCTCGCGCTGCGAGTAGACCGCGCACACGTAGACCACGCCATTGTTGAGCGCGAGCATGCGCGGGGAGTGCGGCCACGCGGTGTCATCGGCGCGGCCCTCACCCCAGATGGGCAGGCAGATGACGTCCGCGCCGGCCAGCGCAAGCGCCCGCGCGCCCTCGGTGAAGCAGTTATCGTAGCAGATCTGCATCCCCACCCGCCCGATGTCGGTCTCGAAGACCGGGTAGCTGTCGCCGGGCGTGAGGCCCCAGTCCACCTCCGGTGAGGGCAGGTGCACCTTGCGGTAGACGCCGATCAGCTCGCCCTCGCGGCCGAACAGCGCCGACGAGTTGTAGGCGATGTCGCCGTCCAATTCGTAGATGCCCGCGCACACGATGATGTCGTGCTCGTCGGCGGCTTCGCTCAGCGCCCGCGACATCGGGCCATCAGGAATCGGCTCGCAGGCTTCCAGCGCCGTCACGTCCTTCACGCCCGCCCAGTTGATCGCCTCGCCCAGGCACACCAGGTCCGCGCCTTGCTCGGCCGCCGCGCGCACCTGCTCGACCGCCCAGTTACGCGCGTCCTCCGGTGTGCTCCCCGCGGCGGCGTGGCCCTGTACCGCGGCCAGCCGCGCGACCCGCCGCGGGACGGCGGGCGCGGGCTCGATGCTCGGATTCGCGAAGCTCACCGCGCCGCCGGGCGACCAGCGCGCCATCAGGTCGATGCGCACGCGGTTCGACCTCTCGGGCACCGAGATGACGACGTCGAGGCGCGCGCTCCGCCCGTCAACCTCGGTGTAGTCGGGGAAGTGGCGATAGATCCACGATGTCCCTCGGTGGGCCCGCGGCTCGTCGTCCCAGTAGATGCGCACCAGCGAGTGCTCCAGCGGCTCGGCCGCCCCGTCGCAGCGCACGTCCACCCGGAAGCGCACCGCGGCCGTGCCGTCAGGCAGCATTGCGTGCTGCGACAGGCAGCCCATGGACGCGCCGTTGCCCTGCATGGCGAACTGCACCCAGCGCGTGCCATCGCGCTCGACCACGCCATGGCGCGGAGCCGTGCGCGGGTTGCCCAGGTTCAGCTCCCAGCCCTCCGGCACGCCGTCGTCATCCGCGCGCGCGAAGCTCGGGTTCGTCAGCAGCTCGTCCGCCATCGCTGTTCCTCCTAGTACCACGACCAGTACCGATAGGCTCAGCGCGTACCGCACGATGCACGCCTCCCTCACGGCGTCTCATCCCACTTCAGCACGTTGGCGCCCTGCGTGGCCTTGCGGAGCCAGTAGCCCCATTCCGCCGTCCAGTACTTCGTGTCCAGCGCGCGCAGGTAGCGATAGAACACGTCCTCCAGCTCGCGTTCGTTGCGCGCCGCGATGTGCAGCACGTCTGCGTCGTCCACGAACACCGCGGGCTCCGCGGCCTCCGGTGTGATGAGCACCGCCGGGCCCGCCTGCGGCTCCCCCTGCTCGATGGGGATCGCGACCTCGTCGCCGCCGAGCACGCGCGCGTGCCAGTAGCGGAAGTAGAGCTGCAGCCTCTCCGCCAGCAGCCGCGTCCGCGGCGAGACACCGTAGGGCAGGTGGATCGTGCAGGCCGGCTGGCCGTCGCGCGTGAACGGGAAGTCGAGGAGCCGGCTGTCCTCGCCACGGAACACCCGCGAGGCGTACCGGACCTTGAGGTCTCCGCGGCCGTCGAGCTGCAGCGACAGCTCGCCATCGCGCACCTGCGCCACCGCGCCGTTCAGCCACGCCGCGGTCGCCCTCATGCCCTCTGGCTCGCGAAGCCGCACCGTCACCTGGCCGCGGCCGTCGATCCCCAGCCACAGCGTGCCGCCGGTCAGGCCCATCTCGGCGGCGGCCCGCACCTCGGTGACCGCGTCGGCGG
Organism: Candidatus Zipacnadia bacterium; assembly: GCA_029820915.1. Lineage (GTDB taxonomy): Bacteria > Armatimonadota > Zipacnadia > Zipacnadales > UBA5352 > JALGVA01. The sequence goes on from JALGUI010000034.1 coordinate 3,951, forward strand.
GCGCCACTGCCGCCTGCGCGCGCAGCAGCACGGGCGTGCGCGTCGGGACGGTGAGGGCGATCTTCGTCTCGCCGCCCGCGATGCGGTTGGTGCGCTCGCCGCCATCGTAGTCGGTGAACACCAGCGCGCCCTCGGCGAAACGCCGGTTCTCGATGACCGCCTCCGCCTGCACGGTGCCGGCGGTCTCATGCGCGATGGCGATGAGCGCGTCGAGCCCGTCACCGTAGCGCGTCGCCCACAGCGGCTCGGGCACCCGCGCCGCCGGGACCGGCTGCCAGCCGGTGGTCACGCACTCGGTGATGGCCGGCAGCCACTGCACGAGCCGCTCGAAGCCCTGCGTGAAGTTCGGCGGCGGGATGTAGCCGATGCGCAGGCTCTGCAGCAGCGTGAAGTCGGCGAGACCGCGCAGGAGCATGCGAAGCTGGTCCGGGCGCGCCATCTCGACGTCCACGAAGCTGTCCGCCCCGTAGCCCTCCCACCACACGAGCGTCTTGTGCCCGGCCATCCAGCGCAGTGAGTCGCCGTAGGTGCGGTCCACCTTCCACGGCTCGCCCTCGAGCATGGCGCTGTCGGACCACAGCATGGCGGAGTAGGCGCAGCGCGGGCTCGGGTTGCTGACGACCGCCAGCCGCGTGCCGTCGGGCGCGGTCAGCGTGTGCACGTACTGCATGAGGTGCGCGACCGCAATGCTGTTGCGGCAGTAAACGCCATCCTCGTCCCAGGCGCGACCGTCGAGGCGGTCCAGCGCCGGGCCGCGGTACTTGCCCCCTCCGCCCGCGGTATCGAGGGCGAAGCCCTGCAGGTTCAGCTCCTCGGCCACGTCCGCCATGTCGCGGTAGCTCTGCTCGGCGAAGCTGGTCTGGTACGGGAACACGAGCCGCTCGTTGTCATGGCCGGTGACCCAGGGCGTGGTGAACAGCGTTCTGGCCGTCGGGTCCTCGATAAGCGCGTCCGGGTAGACCTCGCGCGCCAGCCGCTCCTCGCACCAGACCTGCGACGGCACGTAGAACATCATGGCTACGTTGCAGGCGCGGCCCACCTCGAAGGCCTCGCGCCGCCATGCGAAGTACTCGTCGCGCGGCAGGCCACGCGGGGAGCCGAAGGGCCGCACGGGCTCGTAGTCCCAGAGCTGCTCGCGGCCGTAGATGTCGCCGGTGCGCCTGAAGGGCGCGTAGCACCACTCCCATCCGACGAAGAGCCGCCGGCAGATCTCGGGCGACCACACGCCGGTCCTCGGGAAGGCGCGGTACTGGCCGCCACCGAGGTTGGCGCGCTCATCCACGTCCGGGTCGGCGCGAAACATCGCGGGGTACGTTTCGTAGTAAGCGTCCAGTACCTCGTAGAAGCCCCACTCCCCCGGGCGCGACGCCGCGAAGAAGGTGACCGTGTCGTCGCGGCCGGGGTCGAGCACGAGGCGCGTGGCCGTTGACAGCCGCGCAGGCTCCTCGCCATCGGGCGGCACGTAGCTGTGATGGAACCACGAGCGCAGCTCGGGAGCCGCGAGGCCCAGGCCGACGCCGGCCTGCTCGTTCCAGGCGGCGCAGAGCTGCAGTCGGCCCCTGAAGGTGTCCTCGCCGAACGCCTCCTGCGGCTCACCGGAGACGCTGCGGCCGTCGAAGACGCTCAGGCCCTCGGTGCGGCCGATGTCGGCGTCCAGCGCGACCTCCAGCAACTCCTGCCGGTCGCCGTCGTTGGTGACGAGCACGGTCGCCAGCAGGCCCTCGCGCAGGCCACTGTAGATGACCAGGATGTCGAGCGGCCTGTCGCAGGCGTAGCGCACGAACAGGGCGTCATCCTCGAAGCGGGCCTCGGTCATGGTAAGAGGCAACTCGCCATCGCTGCCGCCGTCTGACAGGCGGAAGTTGAGGCCGCGCACAAGCTCGCTGTCGAGGGCGCTGCCGGCGCGGACGAAGCCGCTATCCCGGTCCACCGTGACGGTCAGGTTCCCGGCCTCCAGGCCGGCCTGCCCCCACGCGAAGCAAGTGCAGGCCAGCCCGATCGCTGCGCTCGCGAGTGCCGTTCGCATCCTACCTGGCCTCCTCCGGGAACCGCGCCTTGGTGAGGTCGCCGTCGGCGGTCTTGGCGACAATCAGGTAGCGCGCATCGGCCCGCACGTCCTCCAGCCGCACCTCGAAGGGGTCCGGCAGCAGGCCACCGACCGGGCAACGCGGATCGGCGGTGGACACGTAGACGGGATCCACCTCGTCCTCGTCGAACACGGTGAGCTTCCCGACCTGCTCGCCCCCACCCGCGACCCGGATGATCAGGTCGAGCGTGGCCGGACCGAACCAGACGTCGTCGAACCACACCTCGCCGGGCGTGAAGTACATGCCCATGCTCAGCGCGATGGTGGGCAGTCGCTCCGGCACCTCGACCTGGACGGAGAACGGGTAGTAGGTGTCGGGGTCCGCGCCCGCCAGGGCCTCGTAGGGGATGAAGACGGGCACGAGGAAGCCGGCGATGGCGCTGCCCGCGTAGACCCGCGCGTCAACACCGACGGGCGGCTCGACGTCGGTGTTACGGCCGTGGGCGTACATCAGCAGTCGGCCGGTCGTGGTGCGGTAGAAGCCACGGAAGATGTAGCTACCGGGCTCGACCGCGACCGTCTGGCCCCAGTAGCCCGACATCACGTTCTCGTGGGCCTTGAGGTAGAGCGCGCGGGAGCCATGGCGTCCCTCGCCTTCGACCCAAGCGGTCTCGAAGTTCTCAGGCACGGCCGTGCTCAAGCTCCAGTGCGCGGGCGCACCGTCGGCGCCCTCCTCCATAGCGGGGTTGAGGGCCAGGTTCGCCTCCACCCGCGGCTGGTCGGTGGTCAGCTCGATGGTGACGGCCGCCGCGGGCGCGACTACGAGCCCCAGCGCGGCGATGATCAGCGCGGTCATGCGCATCGGTCAGGGACCTCCCGTGGCATTGGGCGAGCGGGAGGTTCTTCTCCGAGGGCCTCGCAGGCACCTGTCCCGACAAGGACTGGCGCCCATCGGCAGCGAACTACGTGGAGACCGGCTCACTCCCCGACAGGCAGGTGGACAATGCTCAAGCGCGGCTTCACACTCATCGAGCTTCTCGTAGTCATCGCGATCATCGCGATTCTGGCGGCGATCCTGTTCCCGGTCTTCGCCAAGGCGCGAGAGAAGGCCCGGCAGGTCGCGTGCATGTCGAACATGCGCCAGCTCGGCCTGGCCTTCGGCATGTACATCGAGGACTACCGCGGCGTGGTGCCGTGGGACGATCTGACCGTGGGCGGCGCGCCGGAGGGCACGGCGCCGACGTGGACCTGGCGGCTGATGATCTACCCGTACGTGATGAACGACCAGGTATTCGTGTGCCCCACCGCACCGGGCCTGAGCGACTTCGATGGCACCTGGCCCGACTACGCTCAGGACGCCGGCTACGCCATCAACCATGTGCACTGGGACAACGACCTGGGGACCGACGCCGAGCCGCCGCCGGGGCACCCGATCCAGGACATCCGCTTCCCGACCCGCTGCGTGCTGATCACGGACTACACGGGCCCGTACTCCATCAGCCACTTCGGCACGCAGGAGCACGGCTTCGTGCGCGCGGACGCCGCCGCCACTCGCCACAACGAGGGCTGCAACTACCTGTTCTGCGACGGGCACGTGAAGTGGCAGAAGCCCACGCAGATCAAGTGCTCCGACGCCGAGTGCTGGTGGTCAATCGGGGGGTGACCTTCGCGAGGGCGGCTTCGTCCGCGTAGGTCCTTACCCGCGTAGGTCCTTACCCGCGTAGGTCCTTACCCGCGTAGGTCCTTACCCGCGTAGGTCCTTACCCGCGTAGGTCCTTGCCCGCGTAAGTCGGGCTTCCAGCCCGACTCGCACACCCGGATGGCAACGGCGTCGGGCTGGAAGCCCGACCTACGCGGGATTGCCGTCGCGGGCGGTCGCCGGCCGCGCTCCACGGGTTGCGGCTCTGGCGTCGTTGAGCCGCCTTACCGCCCCGCGTACCATTCCTCGAAGTACGCCTTGCCGCGCGCGGTGGCGCGCTCCATCCAGTCGCGGTGCTCGGCGAACCAGCGCACCGTGGCGCGGATGCCGCTCTCCCACTCGACGCGCGGCTCCCAGCCCAGCGCGCCGAGCTTCGACGCGTCCATGGCGTAGCGCACGTCGTGGCCCGGCCGGTCCTCGACATGGCGGATGAGGCCCTCGGGCTTGCCCAGCTCATCGAGGATGATCCGGATGGTCGCCAGATTCGGGCGCTCGTCGCCGCCGTGGATGTTGTAGGCCTCACCGGGCGCTCCTCGCTCGAGCAGCAGCAGCAGCGCGCGGCAATGGTCCTCGACGTGCAGCCAGTCGCGCACCTGCATGCCGTCGCCGTAGACGGGCAGGTGCTCGTCACGCAGCGCCCGCCACACGAAGAAGGGGATGAGCTTCTCGGGGTACTGCCACGGTCCGTAGTTGTTGGACGGGCGGGCGATGACGACCGGGAGGCCATGGGTCACGAAGTAGGAGTGCGCGAGGTGATCGGCGCCCGCCTTGGTCGCCGAATACGGATTGCGCGGCTCCAGGGGGTCAGTCTCCACGAAGGGCTCTCCGAGGCAGGCGCCGTAGACCTCGTCGGTGGACACGTGCAACAGGCGCTGGACGCCCGCTGCGCGCGCCGCCTCGAACACGCGGAAGCTGCCCACGAAGTTCGTCTGCACCGCCGCCTCGGCCGAGATGATGGAGCGATCCACGTGGCTCTCGGCGGCCAGGTGGACGATGGCGTCCGCGCCGTCCGCTGCACTCTCGACTGTCGCCTGGTCGCAGATGTCGCCCTCGACGAACTCCAGCCGCGCGTCGTCGAGCACGTCGGCGAGGTTATCCCGGCTGCCGGCGTAGGTCAGCTTGTCGAGCACGCGCACGTGCACATCGCGCCGCTCGGCGAGGACGTGTCGGACGAAGTTCGAGCCGATGAAGCCCGCGCCGCCGGTGACCAGCAGTCGCATGCGATCTCTCCCTGGGCGCCTGATCTTCGCGTCCGAAAGTCCGAGCCCCGTCGCTCCCGCCGCCTCCGGAACGAAGCGGCCTGGTGCCAACTTGCACAAGTCGGCGTGTCATGATCGGGCACAGCATGTGCAGGCGGGGGCGCCCGCACTACGGCATGGTTGTCAGTTACCTCTTCTGAAGACAGATTCGTACGACAGGCGCCCTCGCCTGTCGAGTCGTAGGTACTCGAGCTTCCGCAAGCAAGCAGTAGCTCAACCAAGTCGGGCGGGCGGAGGCGCCGTCGCCGTCCTCCCCTCTCCTGCCCTCGCGCGCAGCGCGGAAAGGGGAGGGGGAAGAGACCGCGCCAGCGGTCTCCGGGGGAGGGGCGCCGGTGCCGTCCGCGCTACGTGAAGCTGCGGAAGCTCTCCCTGACCTCTTGAACGCGCATCCGGTCCTTCACGGTTCCGCTGTCCACGGCCTCAGCGATGACCGCGAGACTCTCGTCGAGGGCGGCGAGGGTCTCCTCGACCTCCTCGTCGCGGTGCGAGTAGGTGATGAAGAGCAGCCCGCCGCGCCGCAGCAGCACGCCGCGCTGGGCCATCTCCTGCAGCAGCAGCGTCCACACGTCCTGCGAGAGCTGCGGATCGTCATACGTGATGGTCTGGCTGCTCATGGGCTCGTAGCCGTGGCACTTCAGCGGCACGCCGTGCTTGTCGCCCAGCTCATCGAAGCCGCGCATGAGCCGGCCGCCGGTCTCCCAGATGGTGTCGATGACGGGCTCGTCTCGGATCACGCCTGTGGCCGCGGCGGCGGCCGCGAGCGAAAGCGCCTCGCCGCCGTAGGTAACGCTGATGACGACGTCATCGATCGCCGTGCGCATCACCTCGGCCCTCCCGCAGACGACCCCACAGGCCATGCCATTGGCGATGCCCTTGGCGAAGCACGCCAGGTCCGGAGTGACGCCGAAGTACTCCTGCCCGCCGCCGGGCGCCATGCGGAAGCCGGTGACGATCTCGTCGTACATCAGCAGCGCCCCGTGCTCGTCGCACAGCTCGCGCACGCCCTGGTGGTAGCCGTCGGGCACGCGCGCGCCGCCGCCGGCCGGGTCGAGGGCGACCATCGCCACGCGCCCCGCGTGCTCCTCGAGCTTGGCGCGCAGGCCGTCGAGGTCGTGGCGCCCCCAGCCGTCGATGACCCCGCCGAGGCAGTCGGGCACGCCCTTGTCGAGGCCGGCGTTCTGCGCCATCCAGCCGTCCGCCCAGCCGCGGTAGCCGCAGTTGAGGATGACCTCTCGGCCGGTGTGGGCGCGGGCCATGCGGGCGGCCGCGGTGGTGACCTCCGCCCCGCCCTTGAGGAAGCGCACCATCTCCGCGCACGGCACCATCTCGATCACCGACTCGGCCACCTCGAGCTCCACGGGGGCGAGCAGACCGTAGATGATGCCGCGGTCAAGCTGGGCGCGGATGGCCGCATCGACCTCGGGGTAGCAGTAGCCCAGCGTGATCGGGCCCAGGCCGAGGATGTAGTCGATGTACCAGTTGCCATCCACGTCCTGGATGCGGGCGCCCTCCGCTCTCTGGGCGTAGATGGGAAAGGCGCCGAGCGCGTAGGCGGTGGCGCGCTTGCTGTTGGTCTGCGAGCCGCCGGGCACCATCTCGATGGCGCGGCGCCACATCGCGAGCGACCGGTCGTACGAGCGCATCTCGGACACAGGCATCCCTCCAGGCAGTGCTGCCGATGGCGCCCGGGTGTGTTCGCCGCCGGCCCGAGCCGGCCCTCCGTGCGTGCGTCGAGGTCGGCGTCATGGCGGCGGTTTGACATCGCACAGGGCGCAGGTATAATTCCCGGGTCGAGGCGCCCAGGGCGGGCCGAGAGGTCGTTTGCGTCCACATGGCACTGCTCCTCAGGCTACTCAAGTTCGCGGCCCGCTACCGAGCGGGCCTCATCATGTCCGTCGCCCTGGTCTTCGTGACCACCGGCCTGGGCATGGTGCCGCCGTACTTCACGCGATTGCTGGTGGACAGCCAGCTCAGCAGCTTCCACTCGCTGAGTACCGCCGCCCGTGAGGCCGCGCGCGCCGAGCTGTGGACGCTCGTGCTCATGGTGTCCGGCGCGCTGCTGGGCATCAGGCTGTCGATCGCCATCGTCGGCTACGTGCGGCGCATGACCATGGTAGTGATCGGCAACCGCGTGGTCTTCGACATCCGCCAGCAGCTCTACCGCCACCTGCAGCGCCTGTCGATGCGTTACTTCGAGACACGCTCGACCGGGCGCATCATGACTCGCATCCTCTACGACGTCCACGCCATTCAGCAGACCCTGACCGGCAATCTCGTGGACATCATCACCAACTCCACGACGGTGCTGTTCGTCATGGTGCTGGTGTTCGCCATCAACTGGCGGCTGGCCCTGATCGCGGTCGCGGTGCTGCCGCTGTACGTCCTCAACTTCCTGGCCTGGCAGCCGATAATCCGCCGCATGTCCACCGAGGCGCGGGAGCAGTTCTCAGAGATCTCCGGCCGACTCAATGACGCGATCTCCGGCATCCGCATCATCAAGGCCTTCACGCGCGAGCGCTCCGAGTCCCGGCGCTTCGTGCACGAGGTGCGCGAGATCATCGAGCTGAACGTGCGGGCGGGACGCGCGCGCGCCTTCCTGTCGGTCATCTCGAGCTTCCTGACGGGGGTGGCCTCGATCGTCGTGATGTACGTCGGCGGTCGCGAGATCCTGTTCGCGGGCCGCATGACCTACGGGGAGCTCATCCAGTTCAGCGCCTACATGGGCATGCTCTATGGCCCGATCATCGCCCTGGTAACGATCAACGACCAGATTCAGGTCGCCATGGCGGCGATCGAGCGCATCTTCGAGCTGTTCGACACCGCGCCGGACATCCAGGAGCGCCGCGCCCCGGTCATCCTTACCCGCTGCCACGGCCGTGTGGAGTTCGACCACATCTGGTTCGCCTACGACCCGAACGAGGACGTGCTGCAGGACGTGGCCTTCGCCGCCGAGCCCGGCACGGTGACGGCGCTGGTGGGGCGCAGCGGCAGCGGCAAGTCCACGCTGGTCAACCTGATCCCGCGCTTCTACGACCCCACGCGCGGGCGCATCCTGCTCGACGGCGTGGACCTGCGCGACCTCCAGATCACGAGCCTGCGCAAGCAGATCGGCATGGTCATGCAGGAGTCGTTCCTGTTCGCCGGCACGCTGCGCGGCAACATCAAGTACGGCCGCCCGGAGGCCACCGACGCCGAGGTCGTGCAGGCCGCCATCGCGGCCAACGCCCACGAGTTCATCACGGAGTTCCCGGACGGCTACGAGACGCGCGTGGGCGAGCGCGGCGCGCGCCTGTCCGGCGGTCAGCGCCAGCGCATCTCCATCGCCCGCGCCATCCTGCGCAACCCGCGCATCCTGATCCTCGACGAGGCGACCTCCGCGCTGGACTCCGAGTCCGAGGCCGCCATCCAGGAGGCGCTGGTGTACCTGATGCAGGGCCGCACCACCTTCACCATCGCCCACCGGCTGTCCACGGTCATGAATGCCGACGAGATCATCGTGCTGGACTACGGCAAGGTGGTCGAGCGTGGCACACATGTCGAGCTGGCCACCAACGGCGGCATCTACGAGATGCTGTGCGAGGTCCAGTTCAGGAAGGCGATCGAGAAGATGGAGGAGCACGAGGAGTCCCTGCGCGACGAGGAACGCGAGCGCGACCGCCGCGGGCGCAAAGGCGGCCGTGGCAGGAAGCGGCCTAGATAGCGACGTCCTACCGTCCCTGCGAGATCCCGGCTGCGCCCAGCCCCTCCTCGGTACGGTCGCCCTCTTCGACCGGCACGTCGTCCGCCTGCTCCATGACCTTGCGGTAGGCGTCGGCGCACCGGCCGATGTACTCCTCGTCGAAGTAGGCGAAGCGGGGCACTGAATACACGCGCGAGTACATCCTCATGGCGGTCGGCAGGTCGTCGTCCAACATGCGCACGTCGCGATCGGCGAAGCGCAGGCAGGTCGGCACATCCTCGCCGTAGACCGCCAGATCGTTGAAGACCGGGTGGCGGTGCAGGAGCCGGTAGCCGCCCGCGCCGCACGTAGTGCCCTCCGCCTGCACCGCGCGCGCGAAGGCCTTCAGCGGCAGGTTCCCCGGTGCGGCGTCGGGGTCGTAGATGCCGTGCGG
>JALGUI010000578.1 GCA_029820915.1 Candidatus Zipacnadia bacterium
AAGGTGCTCTTCCTGCCCTTCACCTGCGCGATCTCCGATGAACTGGCCGATGCGCTGCTGGCGTGGGTCGATGATGGCGGCACCTTGATCGCCGACGTGCGTCTGGCGGTCACCGATGAGCACGGTGCGCCACGCGATGATGCCCTGCTCGAGCGCCTCATGGGCGTGCGGCGCACACAGCCTGCGGCGACCTACGAGTTGGCAACGCTCACAGGGCCAGGCAGCTTCGAAAGCTCGGTACGCGAGGCCATTGAGGTGGTGGGCGAGGCGGAGATAGTCGCGCACTATGAGGACGGCACCCCGGCGGTGATCGGCCGTGACCTCGGTGACGGGCACACGGTCTATCTCAACTGTCTGCTGCCCAAGTACGACCCGACCGCAGTCGCGATGGTGCGCGATCTCATGGACGGGGCCGGCGTCGAGCGGCGCGTGACCGTGGACAGCGGGGACCCGGAGACGCCCGCGCTGGCGTGGGAGTGCGCGCGCTTCGAGTTGGGCGGGGCCGAGATCGTGGGCCTGATCCGGGACCATCGGCTGTGTGAGGAGCCGCAGACCTGCGAGGTGGACTTCGGCCGCGTCGCCCACATCTATGACATGCGTCGTCGGCAGTACCTGGGCCGGACGCAGACCATCGAGGCCACGCTGGCGCCGGGCGAGGCGGCGTGCTTCGCTGTGTTGCCTTACGAGGTCACCGGCATCCAGGTCGTCGGCGCCGGCAATGCTTTTCGCGTTACCGTGCTGGCGGACGGTGAAGTCGGCGACCATGTGTTGCATGTCAGCGTGACCGACCCGGACGGCAACCCGGCCCCGGCCTATGCGCGTAACGTCTTCGCGCCCGGCTGCGTGGCGGACCTGCGGGTGCCGCTCGCGGTCAGTGACCCCCGAGGCGAGTGGACGGTGACGGTGCGCGACGTGCTCTCCGGGGCGAGCACGACCACAACCATCGACCGGTCGCAAGCGTGATGCGTTCCTTGAGGTGAGCTGCCGTGACCAAGGTGCGATCGAGCCTCATTGCAGTGCTGATCCTATCCTGCGCGTTGACCGCTGCCGCTGAGCCCTTCAGCGAGGACTGGGCCGAGCAGTGGACCGCCGTCCAGGGCGACGCTGAGGGACGTCGTCTGCCCGACGGCGCGCTGGAGATCGACCCGGCCCCGAACCAGCACATCTACTGGTTCGGCGGCGAGCGGATGCATGACTACGCCGTCACCGCGCGCGTCAAGTTCCTGCGCGCCGATGACAAGTATTCGGGCTTCTCGCTGTTCATGCGCTGGAACGGCAGCGTGTGGGGCGAGCGCGATGGCTACTGGATCTACCTGCGCCCCAGGTTCCGCTCGCTCTACATGTCCAAGGTGATGGACGGCAGGCTCGACCGGGAGTTCGACGACTACATCGAGGCCGTGCGCCCGGAGGCCACGCCGCTGGATGAGTGGATGACCCTGCGCGCCGAGGTGCGTGGGAGACACATCGAGGTCTATCTCGATGACCGGCTCTGCCTGTCGGCGACCGACGAGAGCCTGTTCCCCATCCTCAGCGGCCGCGTCGCCTTCGGCGTGGCCAACGCGCACGTGATCGTAGCCGACCTGCAGCAGACCAACCTCGAGGAGGAGCAGCGCATCGAGGTCGCTGGCTACACCTATGTCAATCCGCCCAACCGAGGCGACGAGAGCCGGACGGTGCTGACCGACGGCCAGGTCAACCCGCGCGAGCAGCAGGCGTTCTGGCGCATGTTGGGCGACACGCCGGAGATCGTCTTCGATCTGGGCGGGGAGTACTTCGTGACGCGCGCGGTGCTGCGCGCCTTCTCCGCGCCCGCGGTCAATATCTCCTCGGCCGACGTGCTGGTCAGCAACGACGCCGAGAGCTGGCGCACCGTCGCCTCGTTGCGCAATGAAGACTCCCGGCGCGCCGACGCCGAGCACGAGATCGCGGGTGACGTGCGGGCGGTCGCGCGCTACCTGAAGCTCATCCTCAACCGGCCCGCCGCCGACCAGGACGTGGAGCTGGCCGAGGTCGAGCTGTACGGCCGTCCGCCCACCGATGCCGACCGCGAGGCGGCGTCTGCGGCCGCCTACGACACCGGTCCGCCGATGCCCGAGACCAGCGACGCCGAACGCGAGGACGAGAACTACTGGTATCTGCACAGCGAGATCGCACGCTTCGCCATCGACCGCGAGCACGGGCTGGTGGGCGGCGTGTGGAGCCGCGAGCACGAGACCAGGGTCATGGAGCGGCTCAGTGACAGCTACTACCTCTACACCCGCGATGGCGACACCGAAGCCGATGAGTACGGCGACGAAGTCACCGCGGTGGTTGAGCAGACTCCGACCATGCTGCGACTGCGTTGCCGCAACGCCGCGTTGCCGGAGATCGCCATCGAGAAGACCTACACGGTCAGCCCCGACGGTCGCCGGCTGATCAAGCGCATGGGCTTCACCAACACCGGCGACGCCCCGGACCGCTTCA
>JALGUI010000579.1 GCA_029820915.1 Candidatus Zipacnadia bacterium
GATCTGTCCGTGGCGGACCTCGATGGCGATGGCGACCGCGAGATTATTGTGGGCATCGCCGAGGGCCTGATCGTCGCGCTGGACCACGAGTGCCGGAAGGTGTGGGCGACGCGCCTGCCGTCGCCCCCGACGCAGCTTGAGACCGTCACACCGCCCGGAGCGGAGCTGCCGGTCATCATCGCCGGCTGCGAGGACGGGACGGTGGTGCGACTCAATGGCGCGGGCCAGATCGCCGCGCAGGGCAGCACCGGGGGCCGGGTGGCGACGATGACGGTGGCCGAGACGCCCGAGGGCCCGCTGACCATCTTGGCGACCTCGGCGGGCACGGTCACCGGCTGGCGGGTGGAGTGAGCATAGCGGGGCACCGGCGGGACGCGCCCGCGCTCTGCCGCCGCCCGACCGTCCTCAGGGTCACAGCAGCCCCTGGCCGCGCCACCCGGTCTCCCGGGTCTCAGCCGCGCCGTTCGTGGAACAGGTCACCTGACCTGTCCGCCGTCGTGAATCTGAGGATGTGCCCTGCCGATGACAAACGGCCGCGCGACGGCCCATCCGCGCCGGCGGCCCTCACGGCCGCTCGAACATCGGGTTGAGGTGGCGGCCCAACTCCACGCCCGGGCCGTAGCCGCCGGCAGTGAACGCAGGCTTGAGCGTCCAGCACTGGCGGCGGAACGGATCGACGATCCCCGCCGGGTGATACTGCTGACCGTGGCAGCGCCAGTCACGTGCGCGTCGCAGGTCGGCGATGGCCTCGGCCACGCCCGGGATCGCCTCGACCGACTCCAGCCGCCGGTCGGGCGGGAGCAGATCGCGCCCCAACGCCGCACATGCCAGCACAATCAGCGCCTGCTCGGGCGTAACGGAGCCGCGCGCCTCGCTCAGCTCCGGCGGCAGGTAGCCCGAGGCGTTGCCCGCCGCCACGATCTCTTCTGCAATCGGCTCGGGCGCCACCGTGTCCAGCCGCGCCGCCGGCCGCCCCTCGCGATGCGCCGGGCCCATCACCTGCGGCACCTCGTAGCTTTCCGCGGGCGCCAGCGTGCGCCTGGCGAGCAGGTAGAGCAGCTCGGCCGCGCTCAGCTCCTCGGTGAAGGTCGGGCCACCATGCTCGACCACCGCCTCCGCGCCGCGCAGCACCACGTCATCCGAGACGCGCACCGGCCGCGCGCCGAACAGCTCGTGCAGCCCGGCCACGTCGGTCCACTGGACGCCCGGCTGAGCGACCAGCGTGCGCACCAGGCGCTCGAAGTTCTCGAGTATCAGCGGGATGCAGACGCCCTCGACCATCTTCGGTGGCTCCCACTCGTCCGGGGGCGGCGCCGCGCCCCGGCCGAAGTTGATGGCGTCGGGGAAGCGCTCCATCACCGTGATGACCGGGTGGCAGCCAAACATGGCGGTGAAATCGTACTCGCGCGCGCGTTGGGCGAGATAGTCATCAACCTTGGCGAGTTGCTCGTCGAACCTGGGCGTGTCGCGGTAGAAGGGGTCGAAGTAGAAGGACGCCTGGTAGCCACCGATCAGCAGATTCTGGCAGAACCAGACGATGTTCTTCCCGGGCAGGCGGAAGGGGGAGTAGAGGAAGGGCTTGCCGAGTCTGCCCGCCGCGAAGACGATCTGGGCGGCGAAGGTGCCGCCGTGCTGGGTGAGGCCCGAGCACTTGCCGAAGATGCGTTCGAGCGCCTGGAAGCCGGGCAGCTCGCGGAAGAGCACGCGTTCGACGCCCTCGAACCAGCCGAGCTGCGAGACCTCCTCGGCGGTGGTCGGGTGCACCGAGCCGCGGTCGTAGTGCAGGCTCACATCGTGCTTGCGGATGGCGTCGATGACCTCACGCTGGCCATGGCGCTCCATGAAGCGCGCCTTCTCGCCGTGGATGTGGAAGCAGCCGGTGAGCCCGTGGCGGGCCATGACCCGGGCGAGCTGCCCCGGCAGCCGATGAACCGGATGATCCGGCGGCGAGAAGAAGTCTTCGGTGTCGAAGTAGATCAGCGAGTACATCGCGTGCACCTCCCCGGGTCGGCTGGCGGCTCCGGCGGTATTCGAGCGCCGACCGGCGACGCCCTCCCGGGAGGAAATCGAGGACCGCAGGGCGAACCACGACGCGCCGGATCTCCCCACGCCGCATGATGCTATGAGGTGAGTTATGCAGGCGTACTCCCACCGACTCTTCGGCACCGACGGCGTGCGCGGGCGGGCGAATGACGAGATCACGCCCGAGCTGGCCGCGCAGGTCGGCGGCGCCTTCGCCGTGTTGCTGCGCAAGCGCAGCGACAGGCCGACGGTGCTGCTGGCCCGCGACACGCGCGTGTCGAGCCCGGCGCTCGCCCACGCGGTTGGCCACGCCCTCGCCGGCGGGGGAGTGCGTGTGATCGACCTGGGCGTGCTGCCGACCGGCGGCCTGTGCCTGCTGGTGCGCACCCGCGGGGTCGATGGGGGCGTGATCGTCTCAGCCTCACACAACCCGCCGGAG
>JALGUI010000580.1 GCA_029820915.1 Candidatus Zipacnadia bacterium
ACGACCATCCAGATGCTCATGGGCATGCTCGAGCCGACCGCCGGGCAGATGCGCGTGATGGACTTCGACCCGCTGCGCGAGGACGTGCCGATGAAGCGCGTGGTCTCCTACGTCCCCGAGCGCGTGCAGATGTACGACTGGATGACCGTGCGCGAGATCGTCTGGTTCGGCGCGAACATCCATCCGCGCTGGGACGACGCGAAGGCCGACGAGCTCATCGAGCGCTTCGACCTGCCGCCCGGGCAGAAGGTCGGGACGCTCTCGCGCGGGATGCAGGGCAAGCTCGCGCTCGCGCTGGCCATGGCCTCGCACCCGAAGCTGCTGATCCTGGACGACCCCACCTCCGGCCTCGACGCGGTGGTGCGCCGGGAGTTCATCGAGAGCATCGTCGGCGTGCTACAGGAGACGGGCACCACCGTCTTCTTCTCCTCGCACATCATCGACGACGTGGAGCGCGTGGCCGACTGGATCGGCATCATCGACGAGGGCGGGCTGCTGGTGCAGGAGCCGCTGGAGAGCCTGAAGTCGCGGGTCCGGCGCGTGGTGCTGACGTTCGAGGCCCAGGCGCCGGCGGCCGTGGACCTGGCCGGAGTGCTGGCCACCGAGCGCGCCGGCCGGCAGCTCGTGCTGACGCAGTCGCGCTTCGATGACGAGCAGCGCGCGGCCCTCGACGCCCTCGGGCCCGCGTCGCTGGAGACCGAGGACTGTTCGCTGGAGGACATCTTCGTGGCGTACGTGCGCCGCACGCCGGAGGTGGGCGACAAGAGCCGTGCCGTCGGAGGGGCCGCCTGAGGGCGCTCTGCGGGAGCGGACGAAGCCGGCCCGCGCGCTATCGCAAACGGTCGAGCGGGTCGCGCAGGTGAGAACGGCCGGGCCGACTTCGGCTGCAGCAAACGGCGCCGCAGCCTCAGGCGGTCCCTCCGAAGGCAAACGACGTCGCCGCAAACGTAGACAGTGACAGACGCGGGAGGGAGCACCCATGCGACGCACGCTGACAGTCGCGCTGACCGCGCTGATCGCGCTGCCGATGGGGGCGAGAGCCCAGGAGGACCTCGACGCGATCGCCGAGGAGCAGCAGCTCTTCCGGCGGGTCGAGATGTACGAGCAGCTTGGCGCGCACCGGAGTGAGGCGTTGGAGCTTGCCATCATCACCTCGCGCGAGCTGTCGCCCGCGCAGATGATGATGCTCCTGTCGAGGATGCGCGGAGGCGGCCGGCTGGACGAGCTGTGGATGGTGGCGCTGATGGAGCAGCTTGGTGGCGGGGGAGGGACCGCGATCACCGCCCATGACGGCTCGCTGTTCGTCGCCGAGAAGGGCTGGATCTACCGCATCGACCCCGAGACGCTGCAGGTGCAGGACCGGCGTCGCTATGCCCCGGAGGCCGCCAGCGCGGGGTTCGGGCCCGAGGAGGAGCGGCTGCTGGCTGCCGTCGAGCAGGAGGCCCAGCGTAGCGTGTGCCTCTCCAACGTGAAGCAGCTCTGCCTGGCCTGCCTGATGTACGCGCAGGACTGGGATGAGCACTTCCCCGGCCAGGACTGGGCGGAAGCCACCGTGCCCTACGTGCAGAACGCGCAGGTCTACCAGTGCCCCTCGCGGCCGGAGCTTCCCATCGGCTACGCCTTCAACGAGCGGCTGCTGGGCGCTGCGCTCGGCACCCTCACGCGACCGGCCGAGACCGTGATGCTGTTCGGGAGCAACATGGGCGGGCCGAACCCGGTCGGCGGCGTTCAGGCCGCGCCGGCCGAGGGCATCCATGGGGAGTACGTGACCGTCGGCTTCGCGGACGGGCATGTGAAGATGATGACGCCCGAGGGCCTGCGCGAGGCCCTGCAGCGCGACCCAGTGCTGCCCGCGGACGCTCCACGCTTCGAGTGAGGAGGAGCATGGCGTGAAGGCGCTCATCGTTAGAGAGCTGCGCGCGCTCAAGGTCCCGGCGCTGGTGGTGCTGGGAGTGCTGGCTGTGGCGCTCGTGGCCGACGCGCCCGGCGGCGGGGCGGCTCCCAATGGCCTGTGGTATCCGCTCCTGTCCCTGGTGGGGCTCGCCACGGGTTGCTGGGTCATCGCCCGCGAGCGATCCGCGCGCGAGACCGAGTTCAGCCACGCCTGGCCCGCCTCGCGGCGGCAGATGTGGTGGGCGAAGCTGCTCGTTGGCCTGCTCGCCATCGCCCTCATCTACGCGATCGTGGTGGGCATCGCCGTGGCGCTCCCGGGCTCACGAGTGGCGTCCTGGCTGCTGGCGCCGGGCTTGTCGGACATCCCCCGCGTCCTCCTCGACCACCTGGCGCCGACCGTGGCCTTGTTCGGCCTGGGGCTCCTGATGTCCACGGTCCGGCCCTCGCCCTTCGACGCCATGGGCGCGAGCATGCTGGCGGCGCTGTTGCTGCTGGTCGGCCTGTGGTTCGCGTTCTGCGAGTTCATCCCGCAGCGCTGGGGGCCACAGATCGGCCTGTGGCCGCTGAA
>JALGUI010000581.1 GCA_029820915.1 Candidatus Zipacnadia bacterium
ACGTGGTCGTCTCCGTCACGGCCTACCCCTCCGGCGACCGCAACGCATCGCAGCCGGTCAACTACCTGCTGAGGATCGACCCCGGTGACGGGCGGCCGCAGGCTATCGAGTGGATCGGCGCCTACGTCAACGATGCCCGTGGGGTAGCCTGCACCGACGGCTTCACGCTCGTCAGCGACGGCTGGAGCTACCGCGCACGCGATGACGGTTGGGCGAACAAGCAGGGCCAGAGCGTCTACTTCTTCGCGCCGGGCGTGGAGGCCATCATCGGCGGCGCGGATCGACTGCCCGTGCGACACCTGCCGCCGCGGTGAGCCGGGGCTCTTCGCGCATTGACCTCGCGGGAGGCGGCCCGAGCCAATCCGGTACCGGCGCGCGAACGGCCTTGGTCGGAATCGCGGCGCTGCTGGCGGAGCTCGCCTACGAAGTCGTCGAGCCGGGCTACCAGCCGCCGCTGACGCCCGCGGAGATGCCGGGCGCGCTCGGCGGCTGAGCTAGACCAGTGGGAGCGGGCGGACGGACCGTGCTCGTTGCTGCAGCGGGAGGCCCCTGCGGCGGTCGCGACCTTGCTGCCGCGTCGTCCGTAGGACAGGCATCCCTGCCTGTCGCCGTTGCGGCGGGGGAGCGCGTCGGCGGCACACGGCATCGCCGCCGTTGTCGTTGCTAACAACTCACAACTCACAACTCACAGCTCCCACATCCCAAAGCTCCCAGGCTCCACGAACCCCGTCACCACCTGCGACCACGAGCTGAGCTCGCGCTGCGGGCGCCGCTGGCGGCAGATGTTCGCGCGCAGCGTCTCGCCCCGCGCAGGCGCCTCCCAGTCCATCGCCGCCCACGGCAGCGCGATCTCCACGTTCCAGAAGCCGTCGCCCATCAGCGTCGCGGTCTCGACCGGCGGGTCCCACGAGGTGTCGCCGATCTCCGTGTCGTGCACCGCATCCCAGACCACGTTCGCGGGGTTGACGATCACGTGGTAGAAGGGCTCGTCCTCCCCGCGCTGGACGAACAGGTCGATGCTGTCGCCGAGCCACACGTCGTCGTCGCGGCGGCTGCCGACCACCTCCAGCGCGTCCATCTGCGGCTCCTGGCAGCGCACCGCGATGTACAGCGCGTCATCGTCGTACGCCACGTGCGCGAGCGTCGTGCCCTGCAGCTCCTCGGTGGACGCAAACCTGGCGATGAACGGCTCCAGCTCGGTCGCGAGCATCCATGCCAGGTCGTCGCGGTTACCGTCGATCACCGGCGGCACGTTCATGTTGCCGGTGAAGCTGCCCGCGAGCCTGGCGGGCAGGCGCTTGATGCGCGCGGTGCGATGCAGGAGCTTCTCGCGGATCTCCGCCTGCATGCGCTCGCGCGCCGCCTGCCAGAGCGCGTCGGCGTCGATGGTCATCGGCTCACCGGTCTCGAGCTTCTCGCGCGCGCTGATCACCGCCTCCTCCAGGCCGGGCGGGATGTCCGTGTCGGTCCACCAGTTCATCTTCTCTGAATACAGCCACACGTAGCGGTCGGAGCTGGTCAGCGCCCAGTAGGTGTTGTGCTCGAACCACTGTGCGCGCTCCTCGGGGGTCATGAAGTTGCTCTCGAAGGTCCCGGCGCGCAGGCCGAAGAGCTGGTCCACGTAGAGAGCCTGCGCCACGAGCACCTGGCCGCGGTACTTCAGGTGGTTCTCCGGCGCGATGGCCCCCAGCGCCCCCTGCCGGATGTAGTGGTAGATGTCGAAGTACTGGCTCCTGTCGTGATAGTAGTACGCGGGCTCGTTGCCATCGGTGAGCACGGTGCCGGGGTCCATGGCGTCGAGCATGCCGTTGACGAAGGCGGCGTACAGCCCGTAGGAGTAGTCACGCAGGATCTCCTCGCGCTCGGCCGCGCTTTCGGCCCGCGCGGCATTCATGATGCCGCCGAGCGTGGTCAGGAAGAAGGTGTGGATCACCGGGGCCTCCATCTCCGCCTCGACGGCGTCCACGAACTGCGCGCCGCGATCGCGCACCTTGGCCTCGAACTGCGCGAACGAGTACTCGTCGGCGTGCGGCTGCGAGGGGTAGTGCCACGGGCTCTCCCCGTAGGGCTCGCAGTCGAAGCAGACCCCGACGCAGCGGCCGATGCGGGCCGCCCGCGCCACCTCCCCGGCGTTGTGCGTGACGGCCTCCCAGTCCGCGTCCGAGAACCAGTCCATCTCGGAGGCTGCGTACATCATCAGGAAGTTGTCGGTGAACTTGTCCCACTCGATGCGCTCGAGTGCGGCAAGCTCCTCCGCCGGAGTCTCGTGCTGCACCGGCTGGAAGACCTGGCCGATCTCGGGGACGCGCATGAGCACTCCGTCGAAGGGGCGCTCCTCCATCTCGCGGATGCGCTCGGCGACGAAGCTGGGGCGTGGCACGTCCCAGCCGTACTCGAGCAGCTTCTTCTCGGGCGGGCCGGCGTAGTCCACCTGGGCCAGGCACGTGGCGGCGAGGGCG
>JALGUI010000582.1 GCA_029820915.1 Candidatus Zipacnadia bacterium
TCCGAGAACCCCGACACTGAGGGCATCGACTACTGGCTCGTCGGCGTCCCGCTCAGCTTCACCGGCTGGAAGCAGTTCGGCATCCTGATCGTGCCCAACTCCGGCACGCGTACGCCGCGAGGCTGGGACCAGGTGGACAGCATTCGCTTCACCGCGACCGGCTGGGCCAACGAGCCGCACCCCGAGGCGGTGGTTCACATCGACCAGCTCGAGCTGCGCAACGACATCGGCGGCGAGGGCCCGCTGCTGACCGACGAGGAGTTCTTCTCGCTCCTGCGCGAGGACATAGAGGGGCTCGCCCCCGCCCGCCAGGCGGCCGCCGCGGGCGACTATGGCTCGGCGAAGCAGGCCCTTCTGGAGCACTTCCGCACACGTCAATGGCCGGCCTGGACCTTCGACCCGGGCGAGTTCGACCAGAGGCGCGAGGAGGGCTACAACACCTCGCGCGCCGACTACGTCCTCTCGCACATGTTCGACCGCTTCGGGCGCGAGGCCGACCTGGGACCGGACATCGACTGGACCTTCAACGGCTTCGACCCGGCCGAGCCGGAGTTCACCCCCGAGTGGACCTACCAGCTCAACCGCTTCGCCAACTGGCAGATCCTCGGCCGCGCCTGGTGGGCCACCGGCGACGACCGCTACGCCGAGGAGTTCGTCGCCCAGCTCACCGACTGGATCCGCGACAACCCCGCGCCGGTGCTCGGCACCCCGAACCAGGCGCCCGCGTGGCGCACCATCGAGCAGGGCATCCGCACCGCCGGTTCGTGGATGGACGCCTACCACTACTTCCTGTTCGCGCCGCAGATGACGCCCGAGGCGCACTGCATGTTCCTCAAGTCCTTCGTCGAACACGCCCGCACCCTCACCCGCATGACCGTCGAGCACCCCGAGCACGGCGGCAACTGGGTCACCATGGAGTGCAACGGCCTCGCGCACATCGGCTGCATGTTCCCCGAGTTCACTGAGGCCGAGCACTGGCGCGATGTCGCCTACGGCCGGCTGCTCATGGAGCTCGACCGCCAGGTCTACCCCGACGGGGCGCAGATGGAGCTGTCCACCGGCTACCACCAGGTCGCGCGCGGCAACTTCATGCGCGCCCTCGAGCCGGCGCTGCGCAACGGCATCGACGTCCCCGGCGGCTACCTGGACGCGCTCAAGCCCATGTACCGGTACAACCTGCGCGCCATGATACCCGGCGGCTACCTGCCGCCCCTCAATGACTCGGGGCTGACCGGCGTCGGGAGGACCTTGCGCGAGGCCTACGAGACCTGGGGCGACCCGCAGTTCCTGTGGGGCGCGACCGGCGGCGCCGACGGCGAGCCGGTGGACTTCGCCTCCGTCTTCTTCCCGTGGGCCGGACAGGCGGTCATGCGCTCCGGCTGGGAGGCCGATGACCTCTACCTGATGTTCGAGGTCGGGCCCTTCGGCATCGGCCACCAGCACGAGGACAAGCTCGGCCTCTACGTGTGGGGCTGGGGGAGGCCGTTGCTCACGGAGGCCGGGACATACAGCTACGATCGCTCGAAGTGGCGCCGCTTCGCGCTCTCCACCGAGGCGCACTCCACCGTCATGGTCGATGGCCTTCCCCAGCACCGCCGCGGCCTGCGGGAGACCTACCAGGCGCAGGAGCCGCTGGAGGGCGTCTGGGCCACCAACGACGTGTTCGACTGGTGCACCGGCCGCTACGAGGAGGGCTACGGGCCCGACCGGCTCCCCATCACCCACGAGCGCACCGTCATCTTCGTCCGCCCGGACTACTTCGTGGTCATCGATCGCCTGCTCGGTGCAGAGGGCGAGCACACCTGCGAGGCGCTCTTCAACCTCGACGCCGCGGACGCCACCATCGCGGACGATGGCCTGACCGTGAGCAGCGCCGACCCCGGCGAGCCGGGCCTCACGCTCATCCCGCTGGCCACCGATGGTCTGTCGCTGCGCATCGTCAAGGGCCAGGAGGAGCCGACCATGATGGGCTGGGTACCGCGCGAGAGCCACCGCGCCATCCCCACCGCGGTCTACGCGAAGACCGGACCCACGCCCCAGCTCATGGTGACGCTGATGGTACCGCACGCGACCGAGGCGGTCCCGGCGGTCGAGGCCGAGTTGCTGGCCCAGACCGACGAGATGCTCGCCATCCGCGTCCGCCGTGAGGCGGGGCAGGAGACCATCCTCTACGCCTTCGACGCGCCCATGCCGGTGGAGGCGGGCGGCGTCTCGGCCGACGCCAGGCTGGCCGTCGTGCGGCGCGCGCCAGACGGAACGCTCACCGGCGGCCTGCTCGACGGCACCGACCTGCGCGCTGACGGGCAATTCGTGCCATTCACGGGAGAGCGAGGCCAGTGAGGGAGGCGCTGATGGTCGCCATGCTCGCGGGGATCATGGTCGGTGCGGTGACGCAGGCCGCCGGGGATGGCCCCATCCCCAGCAACGTCCCGCCGCCGGTGCTGTGGGAGGAGCT
>JALGUI010000583.1 GCA_029820915.1 Candidatus Zipacnadia bacterium
GCCCACCACGGCTTCTCCGCCTCAGCGAGTATCGCACCGAAGTAGCTCCCTATCTCCGCCCACATGTTCGCCGGGTCCCACGCGCGGAGCTGCGCGATCCCTTCTTCGATCTCTGTTTCGAGAGCCTCGCCTTCGAGGTCCGCCGCCTCCGGGATCACCTGCCGCGCCAAGTCAGGGTCATCGCGCAGCCTCTCGGCCAACTCGTGCGCCTCCGCGAACTGCGGGAAGATGGGGATCGCGTTCATGCGCACGTACGTCTCCTCCCCGCGCAGCACCTCGGCGAAGCTCGCGGTGTCCGCTTGCGCGCGACGGAGGGCGAGCATTGCCGCCCGCGCGCCCACCGCTTCAAGGTCCGGGATGACCGCTTCGAGCTGGCGCTGCCCGATCGCCTGGCAGGCGATGCTCACCAGCCCGGAGATGAGGGTGCCCTGCGTCATCGCGTCTGCGCCCAGGTGCAGGCACGCGATGGCGTCCAGCGCCGCCTCCAGCGGCCGGCCTTCACCGCGTCGCAGCAGGCTCCTGGCCGCGAACATGCGCGCGGCCTCGCGGATCTGCGCGAAGTAGGGCATCTGCTGCGCGGGGTCCTCGAACAGCGGGAACTGCGCCTCGCCCGCGATGGCCTCCTCGAGCGTGCGGAAGACCGGCTCGTACTGGCCGCACAGCGCGCTCAGTTCGTCGGCGGTCAACTCGTCCGCGCGCCCGAACCCGGGGTCATCGCCGCCCCCGGCCTGCTCGTCAAGCTCCTGGCGCAGAGCCCACGCCAGCTCGTACAGCTCGAAGGCGTTCGGTTCGGGCATCTCGACGGCCGGCGGCCGCCAGCCCTCCCAGGGCTTCGCGCCCTCCTGCTCCGCGGCCTCGTCTAACTGCGCGGATGCGATGCCCGACAGGAGCAGCAGCGCGATGGCGATGGCGGCGATGCGGCTGCGCTTGGTCACGGCAATCAACCCCTGTTGCATCCGAATGCCGTCGGAGGGGCCGTCCTGAGCGGCGACTGCCCAGCAGTCGCGCGAAGTCGGCCCGGTCGTTCGCGTCAAGGTGCGGGCCGGCTCTCCCGCCTGTCCCGCCCCTGGGCGGGACCAGGGGGAGGGGGAAGAGACCGCGCCAGCGGTCTCCGGGGGAGGGGCGGCCGTCGCCGTCACTCCGCCGTGAGCACGAACGCGATGTCACCGTCGCTGTCGAGCTTGATGCTCCTACCGATATCCTCGCTCCCGTCGTCATCGCCATCCGGGCCGACCGAGTAGATCACCAGCACCTTCGCGCCCTCCGGCTCGCGATACTGAGACCGCAGCGCAGCGTCCGCGAACGGGTCGCGCGGCACCTCGGGCAGGTAGTCCGGCGCCAGCGCGTCGAGGCCCGCCGGATACGCGCCGTGCTCCCCGCGATACGCCTGGGCCGCCAGCGCCGCGAGGTCTACGCGCAGTCGCGCCTCCATGAACGCGAACTTGAGCCCTGTGCGCTCCAGGATGTCGATCTGCCGCTCGAGCAGTGGGTTGTCGGGCGCGCTCAGCGCGCCTCGGGCCCAGTACGGCCTCGCGGCCAGTTCGGTGCGCTGCTCGTGGAAGGGCAGCATCTGCTCCCACATCTGCTCGGCGGACACTCCGGCCGCCGCGCGAGCGAACTCTGCGTCCCCGTACAGCTCCTCCAAGCGTTGCGCGTCCCCCATGGCGGGGGCCAGGGTCTCGATGAAGAACGCCTTGGCGAAGGCCGCCTCGCCCGCCATGGTCTCGGCGAGACTCGCGGTCTCCGCCATCGCCCGGCGCATCGCGTTGCCGGCAATGCGCGCCTCGGTGGCATCCAGCAGCGGGATCACCTGCCGAAGTTGCGCCTCGCCGATGGCCTGGCAGGCCGTCTGCACGAGCCCGGCGATCAGCGACCGCTGCGTGCCGACGTCCGCGCCCAGGTGCAGACATGCGATCGCGTCCAGCGCCGCCTCCAGCGGCCGGCCTTCCTCGCGATGCAGTCGGCTGCGGCCGGCGAACATCCGGGCGGCCTGGCGGAACTGCGCGAACAACGGGAAGAACTCCTCCGTGTCCTGGTATGTGCGCAGAGGCGGTGCCTGCGTCTCGCCAGCGATGGCCGCCTCCAGCGTCCGGAAGACCGGCGAGTACGCGTCCACCAGCTCGGCAAGTCGTTCGATCTCGAGCTCATGCGCCCATCCGAAGTCCACGTTGGGCAGACGCGCGCCAGCGCCCACTTCCGGCGGCGGCATTGCCGGCGCAGGCTCCCCGGCCGGCTCCCCCGCCGGAGCCGGCGCCTCGACCGGCTCCTCGCCTGCAACGGGCTCGTCTGGTGCGTCTGGTGCCTCCACCTCGCGACCGGCCCGCACGCGGTCGTGCAGCGCGAACGCCTGCAGGTAGAGATTCCACGCGTTCGGGTCCGGCATCTCGACGTCGGGCGGCTCCCACGCCTCCCACGGCTTCGCCTCGGTCGCCTCCTCCTGTGCGAGCGCAAG
>JALGUI010000584.1 GCA_029820915.1 Candidatus Zipacnadia bacterium
CCAACGGCATGTGCAGGTGAGGTCGCTCCGCGACCTCTGGGGAGTTTGCTGAGCAAACTCCAGAGCGCTCGCGCTGCGAGCGCAGGGCGCCCGCACTACGATGTGGTTGCCTGTCACCTCGTCGTGCAGCAGTTCGCACGACGGGCACCCTCGCCTGTCGAGGCTGTCAGTACGCGGTTTCCCACAAGTAACCCCACAGTCTGTTCGGCACCGATGGCGCCCGCGACGCCACGGCGGGCGTCATCGTCTCCGCGTCACACAACCCGGCCGACTCGAACGGCATCAAGCTCGTTGGCCACGACGGTCACAAGCTCCCGCTCGATCAACAGCACCGGCTTGAGGCGCTTGACCGGGACGGGGTTGAGCCCGACTCCGCGGGCCGACCGCCCTGACGGGCGGTGAGGGCGCTGGCCGTGGCCGCCGATGAGATCATCGCCGGGCTGGCTGACGGCCGCGTGCTGTGGTTGCAGTAGGGACGACTACAGGCGCCGCTCGAACATCGGGTTGACGTGGCGCCCCAGCTCCACGCCGGGCGCGTAGCCGTCCGCGACGAACGCCGGCTTGAGCGTCCAGCACTGCCGCCTGAAGGGCTCCAGGATCCCCGGCTGATGGTAGAGCTGGCCGTGGCAGCGCCACTCTCGGTAGCGGCGCACGTGCGCGATGGCCTCGGGCACGCCCGGTATCGCGTCCACCGATTCCCGCCGCCGGTCGGCCGGGATCACGTCGTGGCCCAACACGGTGCACGCCAGCAGGATCAGCGCCTGCTCGGGCGTGATGCGCCCACTCGCCTCGCCCAGCTCCGGCGGCAGGTAGCCCGACCCGTTGCAGGCCGCCAGGATCTCTTCCGCGACCGGCACCGGGTCCACGCCCGCAAGGTCCGCCGCAGCTCGGCCTTCCTCGTGCGCCGGGCCCATCACCTGTGGCACATCGTACGCCTCCGCCGGAGCCACCACCTGCCTGGCCAAGAGGTGCAGCAGCTCCGCCGCGCTCAGTTCGTCGGTGTAGGTCGGCCCTCCGTTGGCAACCACCGCCTCGGCGCCCCGCAACACCGCCTCGTCCGGAACGCGCACCGGTCGCGCGCCGAACAGGTCGCGCAGACCCGCAACGTCCGTCCAGTCCACGTCCGGCTGCGCCACCAGCTTGGTCACGAGCCGCTCGAAGTTCTCCAGGATCAGCGGGATCGACACGCCCTGGATCATGGCCGGCGGCCGCCACCGCTCCGGCGGCGGCGCGGCGCCGTAGCCGAAGTTCATGGCGTCCGGGAAGGCCTCCATGACGGTGATGACCGGATGGCAGCCGAACATCGCCGTGAAGTCGTAGCTCGCGGCCCGCTCAGCCAGGTAAGCGTCCACCTGCGTCAGCCGCTCTTCAAAGGCGGGCGTATCGCGATAGAAGGTGTCAAAGGCGAACCCGGCCTGGTAGCCACCGATGAGCAGGTTGTGGCAGTACCAGACGATGTTCGTGCTCGGCAGGCGGAAGGGCGAGTAGAAGAATGGCATGCCCAACCGACCGGCCGCGAAGACGATCTGCGCCGCGAAGGTCCCGCCGTGCTGCGTCAGCCCGGAGCACTTGCCGAAGATGCGCTCGAGCGCCTGGAAGCCCGGCAGCTCGCGGAAGAGCGCGCGCTCCACTCCCTCGAACCACCCGAGCCGTGACACTTCCTCGGCGGTCGTCGGGTGCACCGAGCCGCGGTCGTAGTGGAGGCTCACGTCGTGCCTGCGGAGCGCCTCGATCACGTCGTTCTGCCCGTGGCGCTCCATGAAGCGGGCCTTCTCGCCGTGGATGTGGAAGCATCCGGGCAGGCCGTGGCGCGTCATGATCTCAGCGAGTTGCCCCGGCAGGCGATGCACCGGGTGGTCAGGCGGCGAAAAGTGGTCCTCAGTGTCGAAGTAGATCAACGCGTGCATCGCGGATACCTCCGCAGTGACTCTGGCGGTCGTGACGCTATTCGCGAGCCATCCCTTGCGTCCCTTCGAGGAGGAAGTCGGGCCATGGCGGGCGAACAGTGCTGCCGTCACCCTCGCAGTGCCCGGCCCCGGCGCATCGGGGCCACGCGTTCGGCAGTGGTGGCCCGACACCGAGAGGTGGACGATGCCCGCGCAACCCCACAGTCTGTTCGGCACCGACGGCGTGCGCGGCCTGGCGGGCAGCGAGATCACGCCCGAGCTCGCGCGCCGCGTCGGCCGCGCCTTCGCCGTAGTGCTGCGCGAGCAGGCCGACGCGCCTGCGGTGCTGCTGGCCCGCGACACCCGCTTGTCCGGCCCGGAGTTGGCTGAGGCGATCTCGGGGGCGCTACGCGAGTGCGGCGTCGGCGTGGTGGACTGCGGCGTTATCCCCACCGGCGCCCTGTGCATGCTGGTCGGCGCCCGCGACGCCACGGCGGGCGTCATCATCTCCGCGTCACACAACCCGCCCGACTCCAACGGCATCAAGCTCGTCGGCTACGACGG
>JALGUI010000585.1 GCA_029820915.1 Candidatus Zipacnadia bacterium
GGTCGCGTTCTTCTCCAACACCCCCGAGCGCGCCGAGGAGATGTGCGCGCGTTTCGGCGCGGCGCGGGCCTACTCCGACCTGTCCGCGCTGCTGGCCGATGATGAGATCGACGCAGTCTACATCGCCAGCCCCCAGCAACGCCATGCGGAGGAGACCGTGGCCGTCGCCGAGGCAGGCAAGCACGTGCTGTGCGAGAAGCCGATGGCGGTAACCATCGAGGAGTGCCGGGCGATGGTCGATGCCTGCGCGCAGAGTGGCGTGGCGCTGGCCATCGCCTACTACCGGCGCTGGTACCCCAAGCGGCCGAGGATGACTGGAAGCACTGGCGCGTGACCGCGCCCGCGGGCGGCGGCGCGCTCATGGACGTGGGCAGCCACCGGCTCGACATCGTCTGCTACCTGCTGGGCGAGCCCGCGCGCGTCGCCGGCCTGACCGGGCATATCGTCATGGACTACGACGTGCCCGACACCGAGACGCTGATCTGCGAGATGGCGATCGGCGCGCACCTGGTCTGCGAGTGCCAGTGGAACCTGCCGCTGGGCTCGGACGAGATGGAGATCCACGGGACTGAGGCGGCGCTGATCGCTACGCCCTTCGATGGCGACGCTCTGATCCTGCGCACTCCCGCCGGCGACGAGCCGGTCGCGCTCGACGCGAAGTCGCACAACGTGCACCTGCCGCTGGTGGCCTCGTTCGCGCAGCGCGTGAGCGCGGGCGAGCCGCCGGAGTTCGACGGCGTCGATGGAATGCAGGCCAGCCGCATCATCACGGCCGCCATCCGCTCCGCCGCGAGTGGCGTCTGGGAGGATGCGTGAAGGTACGGAGCGGCACTGGTCGGAGGAGGGCAGATCGTGATCCTCGAGAACGCTGAATACTGGGTCAGGAGGTACGACAGCGACCGCAAGGGACGCAAGTGGAATAGAGTGGCACGAGAGACCTATCAGGCACTGCGATCCGCGTCCAGTCTGGCGTGCCAGGAGGCCGTTGAGGCGTTGCGCGTCGGGCTGCACGAGTTCGTGATGTACCGGAGGATGTACCTTCTGGACAATGGCCTCGGGAAGAGGGAGTTCGAGGACCGGCTGCGGCGGGTCCTCGAGGACATGGACATCGACACACGTGCCGCCGAACTCGCGGAGCTATCCCTCGATAGCGCGGACATCGGCGGTCTGTCGAGACCGATCATGCAGATCTACTTCCCTCTCGCGAGTGGCGGCGACGGGGGTCTGGACGCTCGGGGCGACAACTTCGATGTCGGCGCGACTAAGATAATGCACTTCCTGTTCCCCGAACTCTTCATCATGCTCGATAGCCATGTCGCCATGGCCTTTCGGAAGCACTATGGCGTGGGCTTCCGACAGAAGCCCCCGTATGGCTATAGCGTGGGCCGCTATATCGAGTGCCTGGAGCATGCCCAGGAAGAGATCCGAGCGTACGGACCGGACAAGCTACGCGAACTCGCGCCGGACACACCGCTGCCCCGAATCTTCGACAAGGTCGCCTGGGGCATCGGAGGATAGCGGCGCGACAGGAGCGGCCTTCCACCAAGGAGTGACCCGACTGTGCCCGACGACGCCAAGCTGTCCGTGCCGGGCGAGTTCGACGTGGTCGGCTGCGACCTGCCGCCCATCGTCGGCGACTGGCGCGCCACCGACTGGGGCGACCCGGACTCCGAACGCCTGACCACGCTGCGCGAGGAGTTCGCGCTCGACGACGTCATCGCCGGCGCCGCCTCCGAGTTCGAGGCGCTGCTGGCGCTCAAGCGCTGGGTGCGCAGCCGGTGGGATCACGGCTGGTCGCGCGCCTTCAGCACCGTGAAGGACGGCCTCGACATCCTGCGCGAGGCCGCGCGCGGCGAGCAGTTCACCTGCGGCTTCTACGGCACGGTGTTCGTGGACTGCGCCACCGCCCTGGGCTTCCCGGCGCGCAAGGTCGGCGTCGGCCTGTGCGACTGCAGCTTCCCGCGCGATCACCGCGTGGGCAACGTCGGGCACTCGGTCGCCGAGGCGTGGTGCAACGAGCACGCGAAGTGGGTGATGTTCGACCCCGACCTGAATGTGCACTACGAGCGCGGCGGCGTCCCGCTGTCGGCGCTGGAGATCGGCGACGCCTGGCTGTCGGGCGCCGCAGGCGAGGTCGCCATGATCGAGGATGAGCCGGCGTTCGTGACCCCGACCGGCGCCTGTCTGGAGGCGCTGGGCGAGCTGTATCCGGAGCTGGCCGAGGGCGCCGAGGAGCGCATCGCGCTCAACTTCGAGCGTTTCGGCCGCCACCGCGCCATCGACTACTACGCGCGCCTGCGCATCGGCGGGCTGGAGTGGCTCGACCCGCGCTGCCCGCCCACCTTCGTGCGGCATTTCGAGCCCTCGGGCGGAGCGCGCTTCACCTCCCATGTGCCCGATCTGTACCCGTCGGTCAACCTGGTCGGCCTGTCCGCCGCGCCGTCGTGGGGTGCCGAGGGCGCGTGGCTGGCGATTACGCTGCAGCACTGCATGCCGTGGTTCGACCACTACGAGGCGCGCGTTGATGCCGGCGAGTGGGAGGCGTGCGAGGGCGGTCACGCGGGCCCGGTCAGCCGCATCGAGGTGGCGTACGCCCGGCCGCGGTGGTAACGCCCCGGCCGGGCGCAGACGATCAGGACGGTGTCGGCGAGGCCGAAGCCTCGCCGCTCCACAACGCCGACGGCGCATCGATCCCCCCATGGGCGGGGATGCCACGGGGATAAGGCAGTACCTGTTGCTCCCCTCTCCCGCTTGCCCCGGTGAAGCCGGGGCCGGGGAGAGACGGTGCCCGAGCTTGCTCGGGTGGGGGTGAGGAGGCCGTACACCGCCGCTAACCGGAGGTCCCGATAATGCAACCACGCCCCGCTGAGACCGACCGCGAGCACCTGTTCTTCTGCTACTTCGTGGACTGCCAGACGCCGAAGAAGCCCGGCGGCGGCCCCGATCAGACCTGGGAGGTCGCCGAACAGGCGGTGCGCGGCATCGCCGAGGTCTTCGCCGAACGCGA
>JALGUI010000586.1 GCA_029820915.1 Candidatus Zipacnadia bacterium
CGAGGCGGTCATCGCGGTCTTCACCGGCGACTGGCACGAGGCGGGGCAGATCTACCTCGACTGGGCCGAGGGCCAGGTGTGGGCGCAGCGCGGGACGGTGGATGACTGGCGCGCCGATACGCCGGCTCCGGGCAGCGACGAGCTGGCGCGCTGGACGCCCCCGTGGTTCCGCGACATCGGCTTCTGGGCCAAGTTCTACCACGAGCCGGCGAAGATCCTGCCGGAGTGGGCGGCCTACCGCAGGTGGCTGGGAGTGCCGGTCGCCTCCCACTGGTACCGCTACAACATCGCCAGCTTCAACGACAATGACCCCGAGCATCTGCCGCCTGACCCCTACGTGCTCGACGGCGTGCGCGCCGCGCGCGAGCTGGGCGTCGAGCCGATGCCCTACGTCCTCGCCACGATCTGGGACACCGACACGCAGTCGTGGATCAACGAGGACGGCCTGCGCGGCGCCATCAAGAACGAGGCCGGCGACATCGTGCCGTGGGTGATCGGCAACGACGTCTTCGCGTGGATGTGCCCGCACACCGAGCAGTGGCGGGCGAAGATGCGGGAGATCTGCGAGAAGCTCATCTGGGAGCACGGCATGAGCGGCGTCTATCTCGACGTGCTCGCCGCCGGGGCGGCCCGGCCCTGCTACGATCCGAGCCACGGCCACCCGGTGCACGGCGGCAACTACTACGGGCAGGGCGCTCGCACGCTCATGTTCGACCTGCGCGCCGACATCCGCCGGCTTGACCCGGACGCGGCCTTCTTCACCGAGGAGATCGGCGAGCATCTGATCGACGTGATGGATGGCTACCTGACGCTCGACCTCACGCGCTCCTACACGCCCGGCGGCGAGCAGGTCTGGCCGATCCTGACCGCGGTCTACCATCCGTACACCATCAACTTCGGCAGCGACGCCGGGATCGGCATGGAGCCGGATCAGTTCGCGGTGCTCTATGGTCGCCAGCTCGTGTGGGGGAGCCAGCCGCTGCACTCGGTGCTGGTGCCGCCGATGCCCGAGGAGGGCGACCCGACCGCCGAGATGTTCCGCGACTACACGCGCGCGTACTGGGTGGCGGGCGAGCCCTTCCTGATGGGCGGGCGGATGCTGCGCCTCGCGGTGCGGCCCGAGGGCGCGCCCGAGGGCCGCTGCGGGCTGGAGATGGCCGCCGGCGCGCACACCGTCGAGTATGACCTGCGCAAGGACCGCCTGAAGATATGGACCGGGCCGGCCGTGCTGGCCTCGGCCTGGGAGCGCTTCGGCGACATCGGCGTCGTCATGGCCAACATCACCGGGCAGGAGCGGAGCGTCGAGCTGACCGTGCGTGGCGAGGTCATGGGCATCGGCGACGCGGCGCAGATGGTCGGGTTGTGGCCGGGCGAGCCCGAGGTGCTCGGGGCGGCGGCGGGCGAGCACAGCCTGACGCTGGCTCCCTACCGCACCGCGGTTTACTGCCTTACCGATGACCCCGAGGCGGCCATCGGTCGCCTCAATGAGCTTGAGGAGACGCCCTGGGAGTTCGAGGTGGTCACCGACGGCCCCCTGCCCTCTGTCAATGGGCCGGAGGGGTCGCTGTTCGCGTGCAGCGACGGGCCGGTGCTCAACGAGCCCGGCGATCGCGGCACGGTGGCTACAGCCCACTTCTTCGATCAGCAGGGCGCGCTCAAGCCGCGCTTCGGCCGTCAGGCGGAGGTGACCGGCGGCGCGGCGGAGGGCCACGGCCTGCCGCGCGAGCTGGATGAGCGCCCCTTTGCGCTGCTGCGCCGGCTGCCGCACACGGCCACCGTGGCCGAGCCGGGGATCATGGTCCTGTCGGGAGACGAGCACCACCTGCTGGCCGTGGCGCCGGGCGGCGCCGAGATCACCTTCGACGGCCGCGGCCTGTTGGTGGCCTGCAACGCGGTCACGGCGGAGATCGTGCGACCGCTGTCCGAGCGGCCCGCGCGGTCGCTGACGCTGCCGGCGGGCGAGGCCTTCGTGGTCGGCTGGGCACGCTTCGACGCCGACGAGGTCGCGGGGCTGCTGAGCTTCGGCGACCGGGGGATCATCGAGCGCGTCCGGCCGCTGGCCGACCGCCTGGTGGGGCTGGCGAACGCGCCGCGGGACCGCCGCGCCGCGGAGCTGGCGGCGGCCAGCCGGCAGTTCGTGGCGATCGCGACGAGCTTCGGCGACCTGCCCGGCGCGCTGTCGCCGGTGAGCCCGCTGACCACGCTCCACGAGCGCCTGAACGCGCTGGTGGTGGCGCAGCTCGACACGCGCGTGGCGATCACGGCCGACCACCGTTGGCTGGCGCCGGCGCTCGACAAGCGCCTCGCCGTCGTGGTGCAGGGCGCCCGGCCCGAGGACATCGCGGTCACGCCCGTCGGCTTCTGGCGCGACGGCGCCTGCCGCGTGGCCGACCTTGGCATGCCATCGAGAGGGAGCGACACCCTCATCTTCAGCCCCACCGTTCGCCT
>JALGUI010000587.1 GCA_029820915.1 Candidatus Zipacnadia bacterium
CGGCGCCGCCCCCACCGGAGCGCTAGCCCGCACGTGCGCGCCGGCGCCCGCCAACCCGAGGCGATGGCGCGTTCCACAACTCCGCGTAGGTCGGGCATCCTTGCCCGACACAGCTTCACAACTCCGCGTAGGTCGGGCATCCTTGCCCGACACAGCCGTTTGCGCGGGCTGTGAGACAGCTTCTACCGCGCGTGGCCGCCGCCCATCTCCACGCCGGTCTCGATCATCGCCAGGTAATTCGCCACGGTCAGGTCGGTCAGCTCGGCGGTGTGCGGCGAGGCGGTGGGGCAGAGGACCTTCTCGACCAGCACGTCCGTCGGGTCGTGGTAGATGTCGCCGATCTGGATGTTGCCCTCCAGGCACACCCGGTCGCCGATGCGCCGCTTGGCGTCCTCGAAGGTCACGTCGCCCAGCGGCGGGGCCTCGATCGGGTGCAGGCAATTGGCGCCCAGTTCCACGAAGTCCTCCAGGATCGCGTTGATCGGTCCGTGGCAGTGGATGTGGCGCAGCATGCCCGCCCGCTCCAGGCGCTCTCGTATCTGCAGTCCGGGTGGGACCACGAACTCGCGGAAGTCCTTCGGCCCCGCCAGCGGCGGCGTCATGTACTCCTCCCCCAAGCTGGCGAAGATCGGCCCGACGCCCTCGGAGATCGCGTGGTCGAGCATGTCGAGCGTCCGTTCCAGGAACATATCCACCAGCCCGTGGATGACGTCCCGGTCGGTGATCGACCAGATGGCGAGGCGGTCCGAGCCCATGAGCAGCGCGGTCTTGTAGATGGGCGTGGGGATGGCGCACATCACGATCCCGTCGTCGCCGATCTCCCGGTCCAGCTCGAAGAACCCCGACAGGTCCTGGCGCACCGGCTCGTGGGGCACGGAGAGCAGCCGGTCGATGTCCTCGAGCGTCTTCACCGCGAACTCGATCTGCAGACCCGGCAGCCCCCGGGTGCTGACCTTGTGCGCGCTGGTGAGGGGCCCCGCGGGCGTCTGGATGGTCGTGCGCCTGATGATCCAGTCGCCGACGTCCTCCGCCTCGGTGGCGGACGGAAGGGGCGCGGAGGAGAGCAGCAGGCCGCCGCCCAGGCCGTAGCCGGCCTCGTAGGCGCCGTGCTCGCGGACCGCCTCGATGACGGGGTGGTAGCTGTCGTGGCGCGTCTCGCACCACTGCTCATCCCACGAGCGCACGCCGCGAACGTGGATGGGGAACCGATCTGGCTCCTCGATGCGAAATGCGGCCATCATGCGCTCGCGAGAGGTCATCGGGGGCCTCCGGGCCTGGCGAGTCTCTGTGGCGACGGACACTTCCGCGGCGGCCCCCGGCGCTCCTCCGTGACGCTTTGCGGCACTGACCGGCGCTCCGGCGTCGGCTTGACTTGACGGTACGTCGCGGCATATAATGCCGGGGCACGGAACCAGGGCCGGTTGTCAGGGAGGAGTGTCGCCGTGGCGAATGAGGAAGCGGGCTTGGTCGAGGAGCCGGCCGCCGAGGATGGCGGCAAAGAGGACGAGGGCGGGGCCAGGGCGGCGGGGCCGCACAAGCCCGGCTTCGTGTCCAGGCTGGTGGAGCGCTGCCACGGGGCCGTCGAACGCATCACCCTTCCCGCGCCGGACTGGCGCACCTTCGCCTGGGGCCTCCTCATTCTGATCGCGCTGGCCTTCGTGATCCGCAACTGGGCGCCTGTGCGTATCAACCTCTTCGGCTGGTACTGCGATGCTCCGAGGGCCGTCGTATTCGGCATTATCTTCCTCCTCGGCATGGCCACCGCCTGGCTCCTCGAGGTGCGGAATCGGCGAAGCCTGCCGCCCGTAACGGGCGAGACACCGGCTGCGACCGATGAGGAGCGGGCGCCCGCGGAGGCCGCCATCGCGGACGAGTTTGACGACATCGAGGATGAGCTGGCGGGCGATCCGTGGGACGTCGAGCCGGCCGATGAGGACGACCTGGACGTCGAGGATGACGAGGTCCCGATCTAGCGTGCGAGGAGTTGGTCCGGGCGTGAGAGCCGGGCTGCGGACGTCGGTGCTGATCACGATCCCCTTCGTTCTCCTGCTCAACTCCGACCAGGTGGTCGTGGACACGCACATGTACGGCGACCTGTCCGGCATCCAACGCGTGCGGACGGTCGGCGACAGTTCACTGGCCCGGGAGCTCCGCAAGTGGACCCGCGAGATGACCCGCGGCTTCGACGACGCGGCCTTCCACACCACCGGGGACAACGTCGTGGTCGGACGCAACAGGCAGCGCAACGATCTCGGCGCGCCCAACGATGTCGAGGCGCAGGCGCTCGACATCGTGCAGAACCCGCTGTCATTCGTGACCACGTACACCTGGAGCGAGACCGTCAGTATCGACTTCCTCGGCAATGACAAGGAGCAGGCGGCGGCGCCCCACGCCAAGTTCGAGTACAGACTGACGATGCCGGGGAGCATCCGCGAGACGACGCCGTCCGCTGAGGTCAACGGGCGTACGGCGGTCTGGACGCTCACCGCCGAGCAGCCCGAGGACGGCTACGTGATCACCGCCACCGCCACCCACGTGCGCTGGGACGTCATCGTCGTTGTCGTGTACGTCGTGGGCTACCTGGGC
>JALGUI010000588.1 GCA_029820915.1 Candidatus Zipacnadia bacterium
CGCAATGCGCGCAACTTCGGCGCGCAGCGCGTCTACGTGGACCTGGAGAAGATGCTGGACGAGGAGGACCTCGACGGCGTCTTCGTCATCGGCCCGGCGCCCCAGCAGTACGAGTTGGCGCCGGCGGTGCTGCGCCGCGGCATCCCGGTCTACGTCGAGAAGCCCTCCGCCAACACCTCGGCCGAGGCGAGGGAGCTGGCCGAGCTCGCCGAGGAGCACGGCACTTGGGGCCAGTGCGGCTTCATGAAGCGCTTCTGCTGGGTTTACCGCATGGCCAGGGACATCATGGCGCGCGAGGAGTTCGGGCCGCTGAACATGGTCACCTGCCACTTCGGCCAGGGCCCCTACCCGCAGATCTGGGGCATCGACTCGGCCCGGCGCGCCATGCTCATCGGCCAGCTCTGCCACATCTTCGACCTCACGCGCTTCCTCGGCGGCGACGTCGCGAGTGTGTCGGCGATCTACCACGAGGTCACGGACACACAGTTCGCGGTCGCGAGTGTGTCGGCGATCTACCACGAGGTCACGGACACACAGTTCGCGTACCTGGCGAACCTGCGCTTCAGGTCCGGGGCGGTCGGCCAGCTCGACCTCAACGGCCTCGAGACCAAGACGGGCTTCCGCGACATCCGCGAGTGGGTCAAGCTCGTCGGGTTCGAGTCGTACCTGACCTGCGAGGGGATGCAACGTCTGACCTGGCAGCCACCGAACGACTGGAGCGAGCTGATCCCCAACACCGGCCCCTATACCTACACCTACGACCCGGCGTGGACGGGCATCAGGGACACGAGCGCGAACTTCGGCTACCTGGGCGAGGTCGAGCACTTCGCGCTCCGCTGCATCGGCGAGCGCGAGGGCGGCCCGGACCTGTGGGACAGCTACGAGTCGCTGCGCCTGGGCGAGGCGGTCTACGAGGCCTCAGACAGCGGCGAGACGGTAGAGCTGTAGGCGCGCGGTGCATCCGCCGGACGCGAACCAACCCCGCTCGCGCGCTGGCGGCGAACGGGGTTGGCGGTGTTGTGCGTCCCGGCGCAGTCGGCATAGCGGCTACTTGCGGGAGCTCGCGTATCGTCCCGCGGACCTCCCCCGCCGGTCCCGCCCAGAGGCGGGACCGGCACCCCCTCCGTCCCGGAGGGGGAACAAAAAAGCTTCTTCCTTGAGAGGGCGGGTAGCTACTTACGCTTCCTTATGTGTTCTCTCCCTCTCCGTCCGTAGCTCGCTGCGTCCGGAGAGGGGAAAGAGGCCGCGGCACACAGCGACCGGCCTCAGGGGTGAGGTCCGCCGTTCCAGACAGCGTACGGCTAATTGCGCAACGAAGCGCTACCGTCCCCCGCGTCCGCCGCGCGGAGTGCGGGGCGCGCGTGTCGCGGGGCTCTTGGAGGCGTACTCGGTGCCGCCGTACGCCCCCATGTTGAGGCGGCCGCCATTGGGCGCCGGCTCATCTGCCACGCTCAGGGCCGGGTCGGCGGCGTCGATGCACGGGCTGGTCACATCGTCGGTCACCCACTGGCCGCGCTGCCAGCGTCCGGAGGCGGAGCGCAGGTGGTAGTCGCTGTGGGCGGCGTCGCCGAAGAGCGGGTCCTCGGAGATGTTCCCGTCGTCGCCCGTCGGGTCGTCCATGCCTCCGTAGCCGGAGGCCTGTCCGAAGACACACGTGTACCGCACCGTCGGCTGACCGGCGCCGGCGCACTCCACGGCGGCCGCTCCCTCGTTGAGCGCGATGATGCAGCCCTGGATCGTCGGTTGGGAGTCCAGGCAGGCGATGGCCGCGCCGAACCCAGCGCTGTTGCGCGCGATGGTGTTGTTGCGGATCAGCGGTTCGGCACCGTTGGTGCAGCGCACACCCCCACCCTCGGCCGCGCTGTCGTTCCCGTGGATGACGTTGTACATCACGTGGACGCGCGCCTCGCCGGCCGGGAGCGTCTGCTGCGCGACGCCGTTGATCACGACCCCGCAGTTCGAGTTGTTCAGGATGAACGAGCGCCCCACCGAGCCCCCGCAGTACCAGAACTCGATCCCGCTGCCCCCGTTGTCGCGGATGATGCAGTGTCCGGTGCTGCCCATTGAGTTGGGCTTGCGGCGGATGCCCGGACCGGAGTTGCCCGCGATGATGCACCGGTAGATGTTGACCCGCGCGCGCTCCCCCACGCGCACCGCCCCATCCGCGCAGGTTGAGCCCGTGATCGTGAGGCCGGCCAGGGAGGCGTAGGAGGCCCCTGACGCCTTCTCGAAGCTGACCACTGGGTCGCTCGAGCCGGCGGCGGGCTTGAGGATCGTCTTGGCCGAGACGGCCGGCGACTCGGGGTCCTCACTGCGCACCCGCAGGGGCTTGTGGATGCTCAGGCACTCCTGGTACGTCCCGGGCGCGACGACCACCTCGTGCGTATCGGGCACGGCGGAGGCGGCATCGATGGCCTCCTGGATGGTCGGGAAGTCGTCCGGCACCCTCAACGGCGTGGGGGCCGCCAGGGCCGACACGGCCGCGGCCAGGGCCGCCATCAGTACCAGGGGTGTCATCGCCTTCGTCATGACTACCACTCCTTGTGGACGTGCCCGCGGGTGCGGGCCCACAGTGACACCTGCACGTCATTCGCCGCCCATTGCGGGCAGGTTACGGCCTCGGCACACGAGCCAATACCGTGATTCGGGAGGAAGACCGGCATCTCCTGCGGAACCGGGAAGCACTGTCGGACTAATCCCGTGCCACAGGTGATCTCGATGACCGCGCCGCGCGCCTGCCTCGCCGTCGGACTGACCCTCGCCCTCGCCGCCACGTGCCTGGCCCAGGTGGACTACGCCGGCCCGCCCGAGAAGAAGCTGCTCGAGTACGGCTGGGACGTGCCACGCCCCAGCTTCGTCGCCGAGCGCATCCG
>JALGUI010000589.1 GCA_029820915.1 Candidatus Zipacnadia bacterium
CTGTTCGCCGTCCGGAGCGACGCATGTTCACATGCGTCGAGTCGTTGGCCGTGTGACGTCTGCCCAGCCGTTCGGAGGGGCGGGACTACGCTCTCGCCCGGCCGTTGCCTTTGTTGCCAGGAGGGGCGGGCTTCCCAGCGCGCCCGGCCGTTCGCAGTTCGCGTGAGGGGGCCATGAGATGTCGGACGAGACATTCGAGTACGACGTCTTCATCTCGTACAGCCACGATGACAAGGAATGGGTCCGGGGGTGGCTCCTGCCGCGTCTCGAGGACCGGTTCCGCGTCTGCATTGACTGCCGGGACTTCCGGGTCGGTGTGCCCAGCATCGAGAACATGGAGTGGGCGGTCGAGTCCAGTCGGCACACACTTCCCGTCTACACTCCGAGCTGGCTCGAGAGCGTGTGGACGGGCTTCGAGGGCATCCTGACGCTCACCGTGGATGTTCAGCGCGGCCTGGTCCCGGTGATGCTGGAGGACTGTGAGCTGCCACTGCGGCTGAAGGCGTTCACTTGGGCCGACTTCCGGCAAGAGGAAGACCGGGAGGCCCAGTTCGAGCGCGTCGTGACCGCAATCGAGGAGGAGCAGCCGAAGGGTTCCTCTCTGCAGGGCGCTATGTTGCCCCTCCCACCCCAATCCCACTTCGTGCACCCGTATCCGCTCCAGCAGCACTTCACCGGGCGGGTGGCGGAGCGGGAGATGCTCACCCAGTGGCTGACCGGGGGCCGCGACGATGTCTTCGCGCTGATTGCCATCGGAGGGATGGGGAAGTCGGCGCTGACGTGGGTGTGGACGCTGCGCGATGTGCTCGGGCTGCCGGTGCCGGGCCTGGCCAATGATCCGCCGGAGGTCGCCGAGCGGTGCCGGGTGCCCGAGGACGCGCGACCCGACGGCGTGCTCTGGTGGTCATTCTACGAGGCCGAGGCGAGCTTCGAAGCCTTCCTCGACGAGGCGGTGCGCTACGTCAGCGGCGGCGACATGCGACATCGATCCGGCGGCCGTTGGGTCGAGGCACGAGAAGGTGCAGTACCTGCTTGCCCTGCTGCAGGAGCGCAGGGTCCTGCTCGTGCTCGATGGTTTCGAGCGCGAACTGCGGGCGTACGGGGGCCTTAGCGCGGCCTACGCGGGCGACCTGCCCGCCGAGGACGCCGACCTCGCCGATCTCACCTGCATCGACCCGCACGCGGCGCAGTTCCTGCGCGGCATAGCGGCGCTCCCGCTCAAGGGGCGGGTGCTCATCACGTCTCGGCTGTTCCCGCACGAGCTTGACGGCGCGTCCGGATGCCGCCGCGAGGACCTGCTCGGCTTGCAGCCGGTAGACGCGGTGGCCTTCTTCCACGCGCATGGCGTCAGAGGCATTCGCGCGGAGATCGAGGCCGTGTGCAGGCCCTGGGACTATCACCCCCTGGCGCTGCGTGTCCTCGCCGGGTTCATCGCGCGGGATCACCGCTTCCGGGGCGATGTGCAGGCCGCGGCGCGGCACCTGGACGAGGTGCTGCCCGAACTCACGGGAACGCACGGGCACACCCCGATCCTGCGCGTCGCGTACGATTCGCTCGATGGGCCAGTGCGGGAACTGCTGAGCCGCATCGCGGCCTTCAGGGGTGCCGTGGACTACGACGCCATCCTCGCCATCAGCGAGTTCGAGGACGAGCGTGCGCTGGACGCGGCGCTTGATGAGCTGGTGGACCGTGGGCTGCTGATGCGGGAGGGCGGCCAGTACGCCCTGCACCCCCTCGTCCGTCGGTACGCCTATGTCCGCCTCGGCGATCCAAAAGGCGTGCACGAGCAACTGCGCGGTTACTTCACGGGCGTGCCGGAGCCCGATCGGGTCGAGAACCTGGAGGACCTGCGACAGTCAATCGAACTCTACCACCATACTGCGCGCGCAGGCCGCTATGAAGACGCCTGCGATCTGCTGTATGAACGCCTGTTCTCGGCCCTGTATTACCAACTTGGGGCCACCACCACATGCGTCGAGCTACTGCGCCAGCTGTTCCCCGACGGCGAGGACGCTCCCCCACGGCTAAGTGTGGACACCGACCGAGCATGGGCTCTGAACGCGCTGGCCAACTCCTACGACAGGTGTGGGCAATTGCGCCGGGCAGTCCAGCTCGGCATAGAGGGCGCGCTAGTCTACGAACTTGCTGACTACAGATTCGACCTCGCCACCGCACTCCAGAACTTGGCTTCCAGATGCCTGGAACTGGGCCAAATGCGGAATGCGGAGGACTACCTGCGACGCAGCATCAAGCTGTGTAAGGCATCGCCGGAGCCATTCAGCGAGGCGACCGGGCAGGCGTACCTGGGGGGGGTTGCTGGCGCATGAGTGACGCTGGGACGACGCGGCGCAGGAACTCCGTCACGCGTCGAGGGTCTTCAAGCGCTCGATCTTCATCGAGCCGAGATCGTTCATTGCCGGCTACCAAGCTTTGCTTGCTCTACTGCTGCGGGCCCCGGGCGACGCGTTGCGCCACGCGCGACAAGCGCTGGCCCTTGCTGGGCTCACGGCCAAGACACGGTACTCTCGCGAAATGGACTTCGTCGACGCTCACCGACTGGTGGGCTGGGGGCTGACGGAGGTGGCCGGACATGAGCCGGAGCGACGCGGGGAGCTGCTCACTGAGGCTGAGCTGCATCTGACCGAAGCGCTCACCCGGTGCCGCCGCATCAACATGGTGGACCGCGAACCCGACGTCCTCCTCGCGTGGGCGCGGTGGCAACGGGCGATGGGCGATAGCGAGCAGGCGCGGAAGGACGTAGAGGAGGCGCTGGCGATCGCCGACCGGTGCGAGTATCGACTCGTGCAGACGGGCGCCCACAACCTGCTGGCGGACCTGGCGCTCGATGCCGGCGACTTCGACGAGGCGCGCCAGCACGCCGAGATCGCGAAGGAGCGCGCCTGGTGCGACGGCCCGCCGCACTGCTACAAGCCCGCGCTCGACCGCGCGGAGGAGTTGCTCGCGCGTATCGAGGCGGAAGCGGAATAGGCCGCCCCAATTCGAGGCGGCCCCTTTGCTTCACTCGCACTAACGGCAACGACCGGGCGCGCTAGGAAGCACGCCCCTCCGTACGGAAAAGACAACGACCGGCACGGTACGAGCCGCCGCCCTACAACACGGCAACGGCAGGCGGGCGCGAGTGCGACGCACTCGCGCAGGTCCCCGCCCTACAGCAACGGTATCGGCCCTTCGGGCCGAGGACAGGCGGAGGCGCCTGTCCTCCAGGCCAGGTAGCCTACTCGCCCTCGGCGTCCTCGGTCTGGACCGGCAGGTCCAACCGAATGTGCAGCTCCTTGAGCTGCCTGGGGTCCGCC
>JALGUI010000590.1 GCA_029820915.1 Candidatus Zipacnadia bacterium
ACCTCCGGCCCGGACCAGCGGTAGCCGCCCGCGTAGACGAAGCAGACGTCCCCGATGTAGTGGCCCCACAGGCCGATCATGGCGGCGTCCTCGCGCGGCAGGACGATGGGCACGACGTGCTCGCCGGTGTCGGGGTCCGTAATCGCGCGCATGACCGCAACGATGCGCGCGCGCAGGTCGTCGTACTCCTCCGGCGGGACGATGCCGCCCTCGTCGCGGCCGTGCAGGTTGATCCACAGGTGGTTCTGCGCGAAGTAGAGCTTGCTGCGCGCCCAGTCGATGCCCTGGCCGTCCTCGGTCTTCGTGAGCCACCCCTCGGCGAGGAAGGCGTTGATGAGCGAGACCGCCTTGATGTTCCCCGGCATCCCGTGGTCGGACGCGACACAGAAGACGGTCTCGCCGGCGGCCGTTCCCGCCGACTCGTCGAACAGATCGAGGAAGCGGCCCAGCAGCCGGTCGGCGGCGCGGTAGTAGCCGCGGATGACCTGCCACGCCTCGTCCGCGCCGTCCGGATCGTAGCCCGTCCCGGTCGGGTCCACGCGCTGGACGAACTCGTGCCCCATGGCGTCGAGGATGTGCCAGTGCAGGTAGAGGAGCTGCGCGCCCGTCTCGTCCATCACCAGCCGCACCGCCTCCGGCCACCACTCCGCCTCATCGGCCATGACCTCATCGACGGTCGCGAAGTCGATCACACCCCTGCGGTGCAGGTCGCAGCTCTGCCCCGCGTGCACGTATGGGCCGAGCTGCGCGATGAGCCACTCGCCGAGTTGCGGGTCTGAGCAGATGCGGCCGTCGGTGGGGAAGGCGTCGCCGCGGTAGAGCTGCACGCGCGTGCCGTCGGCAGCCAGCTCGATGAGCTTGAAGCGGAAGGCGCCCTCGGCCTCGCCCATGTCCTCGGTGCTGAAGCTCGCATGCACCCAGCCGCTCCACTCGCCCACCTTGAGCGTGGCGATCGGGCACGCGGCGTCGCGGTCGGGCGAGATGAGCACGGTGTCGTACTCCTCGGCGCCGAAGATCAGCGCGTGATACGTCGGGCCGACGCCCTCGGTGGTGGTGTGCACCGCGAGCGTCGCCTGCAGGGGCCGGACGCCTGACTCGGGCAGGTTGTCCCAGCCCTCGGCGGGCGACAGCTCGATCGGATCGGTGGTGTCCAGCTCGGGGCAGTTGTGGTAGTTGGTCGGCGGCGCGAGGTCGAAGTAGGACTGCGCGGGCCGGAACAGCCACTCGATGTGCGTGACCATGTCCGGGCACGTCGGCGGATAGCCCGCGTAGTTGAAGACCACGCTGCGCACGCCGTTGCGGGCGGCGGTCTCCCACAGGTACTCGGCGCGGCAGTGGCCCGCGTTGAAGGCCTCATCGCGGTGGGAGACGGTGTGCGTCTCGCCGGGAATGCGACTGCCCCACTGGATGACGGCGTGGGTGCCGGGGGTGGCGCCGGTCGCGAGCGTCGTCCAGTTCGTCGGCGTCTGCGCCGGGATCACCGGGCGGATGCGGCTGAAGACGCCCTTCGCCAGCAGGCGCTCGAAGTTCGGCAGGATGCCCTCGGCCAGGAACTTCTCGACCATGTTGGGCACGAGCGCGTCGAATCCCAGGAACAGCGCGCGTTGTGCCTGTAACATCGGTCTCACTCCGCTCAGTGCAGGGATTGCCGGCCTGCGTGGTATTGGCCGCGGCTGGGGACGTGTCCTCCCCGCAGGACACCCGGGGGACTGCAGCGAACCTGCGCAAACGCTCGTTCCGGGAGGTACCGACATGCGATCGGTCCTGACCTGTCTGCTCATCGCTCTGGCTACAACCATGGCGGGGGCCCAGCCGGCTTTCGAGGAGCATTTCGAGCAAGGCGAGGCCGACGCGCCGGCGGGGTGGCGCTTCCTGAACCAGCGTGGCACGTGCTCCGGCGCGTGGGACCGCACCGAGCCGCCGCCGGATGGCGCCTCGATCCGCTGCGACGTGCCCGACGACGAGACGGCCCGCGCCACCTGGGTGGCGCCGCGCATCGAGCTCAAGGGCGACGCCGCCTACCGCCTGCGCTTCCGGATGATGCTGGGCGAGGTGTCTGAGGGTGCCAAGGGGGCCTACGTGATCCTGTACGAGGACGGCGTGCCCGCGCCTGACCACTGGCACATGACCGGGTTCATGCGCGGCAGCCAGGACTGGCACGAGTGCGAGATGACCTTCATCACGCGCCCGGAGACGACATGGGGCGAGCTGCAGTGCAAGCTGTGGGAGTGCACCGGCTACGCGTGGTTCGACGACATCGTCATCGAGGAGATAGACCGCTCCGGGGTCGGACGCGCATCGACGGCCGAGCTGGTACCGCCCGCGGATGACGGGTGGCCGCTGCAGCTCATCTGGTACCCGGCGCACCGCCGCGCGGACCGGACCATCCACCTGCTGCCCGGCAGGCTCAACCCGGTGGCGACCTTCTTGTGGGGCCG
>JALGUI010000591.1 GCA_029820915.1 Candidatus Zipacnadia bacterium
ACGACCGTCCTCGCCTCGCACCTGCAGAACTTCCAGCGACTGGCCTACCTTACCGGCGTCGGCAGCTTCCTGTACAACTGGATGGCGTGCGAGGAGGTGAGGGGCGGGCCGAGCATCGCCTTCCAGGAGTGGTTCCTCCCCCACTTCTACGAGCGCCCCGAGCCGGCGCCTGAGGAACACCACGCGGCGCTCTTCAACACCGCGGGCTGGGCGATGGCCTGCTCCGGACCGCCCAGCGACCCGGCGACCTACCGCGACGGCGTCGGCATGATCTTCCACGCCCGGCCGCGCGGCGGCTATTCGCACTCGTTCCAGAGCGAGAACGCCTTCGAGGCCTTCGCCTACGGCTCGGTAATCGCCACCGGCGGCGGGCGCAAGGCTAACGGTGACCGTCACGCCGCCGCGACCATGAGCCACAACGCCGTGCTGATTGACGGGCTCGGCCAGGCCTTCAGCCAGCTCGACCCGGCGACCGAGGCCGCCGCGCGCATTATCGCCTGGCAGGAGGAGCCCGGCCTGGTCTACTGGTGCGGCGAGGCGACCGAGGCGTACCGCCCGAACGTGCCGAGCATCGATCGCGCCCTGCGGCACGTGCTGTTCGTCGATGATCGCTTCTTCGTGATCTTCGATGATCTCGCGGTGGCGGACGACGCCGACCCGGCGCGCTTCTCGTGGCTGTACCACGTGCACCAGGACGTGCCGGTCACGTCGAGCTTCCGCTACACCGTCGGCGAGGCGAACGTGCTGGTGCGGCATCTCGTGCGCGCAGGGGAGCTCGAGATACAGAACCTGCGCGGCGACGACGGCTACCACAACCCGCTCACCGGTGAGGACATGCTGGAGGTCGCGCGCGGCAGTGTGGAGAGCAGCCCGCTGCGCAAGTGGACGGGCGATCCAGTGTGGAACAATCTCTGGGCAACCACCGCACCGGAGCACGAAGCGCAGTTCCTGGCCGCGATCGTGCCCTGGCGTGAGGGCGGCGACGAGCCGGCGATCGAGGTGCTGGGCGACCGGCATTTCGCGGTGCGGACCGATGCCGGGCGGCGCACAGTCTACTTCGGCGCCCCCGGCGAACAGGAGGCCGACATCATCGTGGACTACGAGCGGACGCGCATGTTGGCCGGCGACACGGAGCCGCCGCAGGCCGGCGAGAGGCTGTGGGAGCCCGACCTGAGCGACACCACGGGCTGGGTGCTGGACGGCGAGGGCTCGGTCGAGCACCTTGAGGGCGGGGTGCTCAAGGTCACCACCGAGATGCCCACGGTGTACTGGGCGCCGGAGGGGCTCGAGGAGCCGGTGCTGATCGAGTTCGAGGCGAAGACGGACGACGACAACTGCCGGGCGATCCTCTTCTTCATGGCCGAGGGCGTGGGCGGCGAGGACATCTTCGCCTGGGAGCGCGCGGGCGACTACGGAGAGTACGCCTTCGACGGCAGGATGGAGCTGTACACCTTCGGGATGCTCCGCGAAGGTTGCGGGACCGAGGCGAACTTCCGGCGCCTTGGCCCGCTCAGCGATGACCTGGCGATTCTGCGCACGCCGCGCGCCGATCTCGCGGACGACCA
This sequence comes from Candidatus Zipacnadia bacterium, assembly GCA_029820915.1. Classification (GTDB taxonomy): domain Bacteria; phylum Armatimonadota; class Zipacnadia; order Zipacnadales; family UBA5352; genus JALGVA01. The sequence continues at coordinate 1,566 of JALGUI010000591.1, forward strand.
GATGGACGAGTACCGGGAGGCGATCCGGCGCTTCCAGCCCCACACGATCCACGACACCGCCATGGACGGCTACCGGGTCGGCGAGTGGATGCGCTACCAAGTACTGGTGGACGGCGGGCTGGTGCGGGTGTTCGCCGACGGCAAGCTGCTGCTCGAGGTGACCTATGAGCGGCCACTGCGGTGCGGCAAGCTGGGCCTGCGCAACTTCGGCCGCGGCAGCAGCCTGCAGGTGCGGGAGCTGAAGGTGAGCCGACCGGCGGGCTAGCCGGGGACCGTTCGGGCGTGCACGCCGCGCATGGGGAGTCGGGCTTTTTTCGGCGCGGGGGAGGACACTCGGACTGGGATGTTGAACACCTTGCGGCATTGTGGCGCACACTGCTCACTACAAGGAGGCAGCACAACCATGCGCAAGCGTGGCTTCACGCTGATCGAGCTGTTGGTTGTGATCGCGATTATCGCGATCCTCGCGGCGATTCTGTTCCCGGTCTTCGCCCGAGCGAAGGAGAAGGCGAAGCAGGCCTCATGTCTGTCGAACACAAAGCAGATGGGTCTCGGGCTCATGATGTACATCAGCGACTACGATGAGTGCATCCCCTTCTACTACGCTCCCTACAACAAGCCTCGCCCTCCGGAGCTTCCCGACCTGACGGCGATCTCCGACTACGGGATGTTCTGGCAGGACCTGATCTACCCGTACGTCAAGAACCTCGACATCTACAAGTGCCCCAGCTCCAAGAACTACCGCGGCACGCCGCGGGAGTACATCGGGTCCTACGGCGGCAACTACCACTGGGTGTTCAGCAACGGCTACTCGAGCTCGCTCCTGATCCGCAACTTGATGGACTTCCTGCAGCCCGCGGAGACCTTCACCGTCATCGAGGCCCAGAGCTACATCACCCGTGCCGACCCCGGCATCCCGTCCAGCAGCGGCGGCTACTGGGGCCTGGTCAACAGCCGGCACAACGACCAGAACAACATCCTGTTCCTCGATGGCCACGCCAAGACCATCGCGGACAGCGTCGCCCGCACCGAGTCGCCGAACTGGACCGGCCAGTTCTGATCCCGCCCGGGGGCGGGACTTCGAAGCGCAGGCGGGGGCCGACCCGAGTCGGCCCCCGCTCCTCATTGTGCGAGTCGGTTGGCTTCAGCGCTCAAGGCAGCGCCGAGCGACCGCGCCCTCACAGTCGCGCCGCGGCTCGGTCACGATGCATCGCTCCGTTGGTGCGCCTCCAGTCTCCCGGCATCCCCCCCTCTGTACGCAGGTATGCATTACCCACAGGTCGGGACGGCTGCGGCGAGGCCACGCGATGGACGAGCGATGCGCCGCTTTGTCGTACGGAGGGGCCGCTCCTCGCGCCGCCCCCGGCGGCGCGAGGAGTGACGCCTGCGCGGTTGTGTTGCGCAGGCGTCAGGTTCCATTGGAGAAGCCTCTGGCTTC
>JALGUI010000592.1 GCA_029820915.1 Candidatus Zipacnadia bacterium
GGTGGTGCTGATGGCGACTGCGGCGCACCCTCAGGCGGAGTTCGACGACACCCCGGCCGCGCCGGGCGAGTGGGGCTTCCGCCCCGCCGACGCGAGCGTGTCGGCCACCAATCCGCCGGGCTTCTGCTGGCGGCCGCAGGAGGGCGCGCGCGTCTACGCGCTCGAGGTCGCCCGCGACCAGGCCTTCGCCGACATCGTCTACGAGGCGCAGGGCCTCGAGCACAACGTCCACTGCCCGCCGCTCATCCTGCCCGCCGAGCGCCTGTTCTGGCGCGTGGCCTTCGTGGGCGAGGATAACGTCCGCTCGCAGTGGAGCGCGACGCGCGCCGTCACCATCTTCGAGGATGCGGTGCGCTTCCCGATGCCGGACCGGGGCGAGCTGTTGGTGCGCGTGCCCGACGAGCACCCGCGGCTGTTCGTGCGCCCCGAGGAGCTGCCGCGACTGCGCGAACTGGCGCAGGGGGACCTCAAGCCCCGGTACGACGCGCTGGTCGCCGAGTGCGAGCGTATCATGGCCGACCCGCCGCCGACCGAGGAGCCGCCCAAGTACCGCGAGGGCATCGTGCGCGGCAGCGATGAGTGGCGCAAGGTCTGGTGGGGCAACCGTACCTACACGACCGCAGTGCTCAACTCCGCGGCGACGCTGGCCTTCACGCGGCTGCTGGGCGGGCAGGAGCACTACGGCCAGAAGGCGCGCGAGCTGCTCATGGCGGCCGCCGACTGGGACCCCAAGGGCGCCACCGGCTACCGCTACAACGACGAAGCCGGAATGCCCTACAACTACTACTTCGCGCGCGCGTACACGTTCGTCAACGACCTGCTGACCGAGGAGGAGAGGGCGAAGTGCCGCGAGGTCATGGCGGTGCGGGGCGATGAGATGTATCGCCACCTGTGCCCGCGCCATTTGTGGCGGCCATATTCGAGCCACTCCAATCGCGCCTGGCACTTCCTCGGCGAGGTCGCCATCGCGTTCCTGGGCGAGATCCCCGGCGCCGACGACTGGCTGTGGTTCGCCGAGAACGTGTTCTTCAACGTCTACCCGGTTTGGGCGGACGACGACGGCGGCTGGCACGAGGGCTCAGCCTACTGGTCAAGCTACCTGACGCGCGTTACATGGTGGCAGGACATCCAGCGCGTGGCGCTGGGCATCGATGGCTACCGCAAGCCGTTCTTCGCCAGCGTCGGCGACTTCGCGCTCTATGTCATGCCCCCGAACGTCCCGCGCGGGGGCTTCGGCGACCTGACCGGCGGGCGGACCGCGGCGAGCAACCGGGGGTTGATGAGCGTCTTCGCGGCGCAGGCCCAGAACCCGTACTGGCAGGCCTACGTCGATGCCGTGGGCGGCCCGGCGCAGGGCGGCGGCTACGTCGGCTTCATCCGCGGGGCGCTGCCCGCCGTGCAGAGCCGGTCGCTGGCGGAGCTGCCGACCTCGCGGCTGTTCGCGGGCACCGGGCTGGCGCTGCTGCACACCGACATCACCGACTCCCGCCGCGACGTGCAGATCGAGTTCAAGGCCAGCCCCTTCGGCACCCAGAGCCACGGCTACGAGGCCCAGAACTCGTTCCTGCTTTACGCGTACGGCGAGCCGCTGCTGATCCGCACCGGGCAGCGCGACAGCTACGGCAGCGAGCACCACAGGCAGTGGATGTGGTCCACGCGCTCGGTGAACTCCATCACTGTCGGCGGGCAGGGGCAGATCGCGCGCTCGGCGGCGGCGTGGGGCCGCACCGTGGCCTTCGCGACCTCCGAGCGCTTCGACTACGTGGCGGGCGAGGCCGCCGGCGCTTACGCCGACGGCCTGGTGGACCGCTTCACCCGGCACATCCTGTTCGTCAAGCCCGACCTGATCGTCATCCTCGACGACCTCGCCACGCCCGAGCCGCAGACCTTCGAGTGGTGGCTGCACGCGCCTGCCGAGATGGCGGTCGAGGGCCAGCACGACATCCGCGTGGCGGTGGGCGAAGCGGGCTGTCGCATCGACATGCTGGCGCCCGAGGGGCTGGTGGTGACGCAGACCGACCAGTTCGACCCGCCGCCGCGCCCACGCGTCCAGCTCATCCAGTACCACCTGACCGCCGCGACCGCGCAGCCCGCCCGCCAGCAGCAGTTCGCCACGCTCATCCGCCCGCACCGCGCGGGCGAGGAGCCGGCGAGCGGCGGCTCGTTCGAGCGTGGCGAGAGCTGCAGCGCCATCCACGCGACCTTGGCGGACGGCGAGGCGATCATCCTCTTCCGCACGGGCCGGGGCGAGATGTCTGCGCTGGGCGTGAGCGCCGACGGCGACGTAGCCGCGGCCATCCTCGACCAACGGGGGCGACCGGCCGAGTGCTTCCTGTACGAGGGCGAGACGATGAGCTTCGAGGGCCGCGTGCTTCGACCGACATCGATGTGACGCCGATCTTAGCGAGGAGGTACCTCGAACGT
>JALGUI010000593.1 GCA_029820915.1 Candidatus Zipacnadia bacterium
ACCCAGCAGGTCATCGGCGACGAGCCCGCCGGCCAGCACGGCCAGCACGGGCAGCAGCGGCACCTCGTAGCGGGCGTAGCGCACCTGGGCGCTGCCGATCACGGCGAAGGCCACCAGGCCGAAGACGAGCAGCGGCAGAAGCTCGCGCCGCCCGGCGGCGAGGCCCGCGACGAGGCCGATGGCCGCCGCGGCCATCATCGCGAAGCCCGTGCCCAGCGCCAGGCCGCTCAGGTGGAAGAGCCAGCCATTCGGGGAGGTGGCCAGCATCCAGGGGTCGTCACCCGCGCGCATGTGCTGCATCTCGAAGCAGATGTCCCGCCAGGCGGTGGGCCAGTCGAGGAACGTGTACGGGGACGTCAGCGCGAAGGCGGCGAGGGCGACCACCGGCGGCAGTACGAGCGCCGCAATCGAGGGACGCTCCTCACCCGCGCCGCGCGCGCGCACGAGCGCGACGATCCAGGCGGTCGGCGGCGCGACGAGCACGAACGCGCCGCTGTACTTGGCGCTCGCGGCCAGCCCGGCGGCGACGCCCACCCAGACCGCGTTGCGCGCCGTCGGCGCACGCACCATGCGCACAGACAGTAGCAGCGCCAGCGCCACGAAGAAGGCGCCGGGCACATCGACCGTCGCGTAGTGCGAGTGCAGCACGTGCAGGGGGGCCAGCGCCAGCAGCAGCCCCGCCGTCAGCCCCGCGCCGTGGCCCCAGATCTCCCTGGCGATGGCCCAGACGACGGCGACCGTCGCGACCGAGAGGATGACCGTCACGATGCGGGCGTCGAGCGTCCACGCGCGGATCGCCTCGGGCAGCAGCGGGCCGCCGGGCGCGGCTTCGGCCACCGACGCGAACAGGCCGGGATGCGCGATCGCCGCCGCGGCGCCGACCAGGTAGAGGTAGAGGCTCCCGTAGTTGAAGAAGTGCGGGTTGAGGTCGCCGAGCGCCATGGACAGCGCGCCGCGCAGTGAATGGAACTCGTCGGGGTGGTAGGAGAACAGGTGCGTCTCGTCCGGCAGCCCCCAGGTGATGCCCACCAGCCGCAGCCCGAATGCCACGGCCAGCACCAGCGCGAGCCCGGCGAGGCCCCACACCGCCCGCGGTCGGTCCGGCTCGGGCTCCGTCGGCTGGTCGTGCGGCATCCGGCCCTCCCGAACACGCGGCGGCGCCCGATCGGGCGCCGCCGATGTCATGCGTGGCATGGCCGCTCAGCCCGCCGAGTGCATGATGGCGTAGTGCGACGGCGGCCCCCAGTTGCCGGCGCCATCCGCCGCCCGCACGTGCAGGAACCACAGGCCGGTGGCAAGGCCCTCGAAGGCCTTCGCGGCGGTCGGGCCCATCGATTCGGCGGGCGGCTCGGTCGCCGGCTCCTGGTCGAGGACGTAGCTGTAGCCGGTGATGCCCGTGGTATCGGTCGCCGTCCAGCGGAACACGGGCTTGACCGTGCCCACGGTGCCGATGACGAAGTTGTCGAAGTGCGCGGTCACCCCTCGCCGGTTGTCACGGCTATTGCGGTCCCCGACGATCACCGCGCTCACGATCAACGAGCCCCGCCGCTGTTTGCGCTTGAGCAGCGGCGCGATGTTGACCGAGGCGTGATGCCACCTGCCGTCCGCCCGCATCCCGGGCACGCGGCCGATGGAGCCCGTGGCGTCGTCCGTCATCGCGATCGGCCACCACTGCCCGTTCATGTGCACCAGCAGGTCGAGCTTAACGCCCGCATCGAAGCGGTAGTCGAAGGCGATCACGGGGAATCTGTCCGCCGGGAAGCCGCGTGAGGTCACCAGCGCCTGCATGTGCCCGTTGCTCCGCTGCTGCGTCAGCTTGATGCTGGCCTCGCCGCTGGCCGCCGTCGAGGTGTCACGCTCCACACGGGCGCCCTCGCCGCCACCGCGGTTGGACCAGCCCTCCAGACCTTCCTCGAAGGTGTGCGCGACGTGCGAGCGGTGCGTGCTGCAGTCCACCTCGGCGATCTGCGGCGCCGTGGTGTCCTTCGAGTAGTCCATCATCCAGGTCCATCCAGGCAGGCTGCCGACCGGGTTGCCGGCGTAGTCGGCGGCGCTCTTCAGTCTGACCTGGATATCCTGACCGTCGCTGAACACCGTCGGCTCGGGCGAGGTGTGCTCGCAGTCCCACACGAGCCGGCGGCTGTCGGACAGGTAGGTCAGGCCGCTATTGCTCACCGTGTAGTCCTTGCCGCCGACACCGAGCACGATGCTGCCGGGATCGACGCCCGCGATGCCCTCGTCGCTGAGCTGCAGGGCGACCTGGGAGACCGCCGCGCGCACGGCGGCGCCGGGCGCCTGCTGCGCGGCCGAGGGCGCCGAGCTGTCGATGAGGACTCTCCGGTGCGCGGTCTCCGACCAGTTGCCCGCCGAGTCCACGGCGCGCACGTGCAGCCAGCCATTGACGTCGCCGGGCTCCGCGTAG
>JALGUI010000594.1 GCA_029820915.1 Candidatus Zipacnadia bacterium
ACAGGCGTGATGACCTTCAGGCGCGACCAGCGCGGCGCCCACACGAAGGCCCCGAGCGTCATGGCCAGGAAACAGGGCAGCGCGAACAGCGTCCACACGTTGAAGCCGACCTTGTAGGCCACACTGGCGTAGCCGACGAAGGCGAAGGCGCTGTAGCCCGAGATGTGGTGCGACACCGCCGCGAGCCACCAGGGAACGTTGTGGCCGGCTGCGAAATAGTCCTCGAGGCCCTTGATCCTGCCGCGGACAATGAAGCCGATGGCGGCGACGAAGGCGAGGTAGACGGCCACGACGGCGTAGTCGATGTTCGTCATCGCGGTTCGCCCCTTTCCCGGACGCAGGCACGCGAGGGTTCACCTTCGGCGGCGAGATTCCTTGCGGGTCGCCGATTCGGCCGGCCGACCTACACGGAGGTGCGGTAAGGCATGGGAGCGAGAGACATGGCACGCGAGACTGCCGCTGTGATGGTCGTAGCGTGTATTCTGCTGGCCGGCTCCGCGACCGCGGACTACCAGTTCGAGTGCCTGGGGACGCCGTGCGTGGAGCATGGGCTCGAGCTGTCGGCGGTCACGCAGGCTCCCGATGGCACGTACACGGCCTGGGGGCTGCACAAGGAGCCCCGCAAGCGCGCGCTCATTGGCGTGGACCTGCAGACAGGAGAGATGACGCGGATCGATCTGCGCATGTACGGCGACCTCGGCAACTTCCCGATGGTCACCGGCGCAGATGGGAATCTGTACATCTACGCGGGCGGTCCGGCGCACTTCCTGCGCTATAACGTGATCGCGAGCGGGCTTGAAGACCTGGGCGTCCCGGCCGAGCCCGCGAGCTACTTCGGCCACGGCGCACTTGCCGATGATGGCAGGTTCTACGTAGGCAGCTACCCCGACACGCACCTCGTGTACTGCGATACCAGCACCGGCGAGATCGGTGACCTCGGCACCATGCGCGAGGACCCCAGGCAGTGCTACATCTTCCCCAACGTGGAGGTGAGCGATGGGGTGGTGTACTGCCCGACCGGGCTCCACCACCAGGAGCTGTGGGCCTGTGACACTCGAACCGGCACGAAGCGCCAGATCCTGCCCGCCGAGATGACCGAGCGCCAAGGAGCCCCGAGCATCTGGGAGGGCCCCGACGGCATGGTCTACGGCAGATCGGCCGGCGACCGGTTCCAGTGCCTGCCCGACCGGATCGTCACTGACGTCGCGGTGCCTGAGCGTGTCGAGGAGCCGCTGACAGCGGGCGCGGAGCGAGTGAGCGCCGTCGATGCAGAGGCCTGGGTGACGCTGACCGATGCTGAGAGTGGCGACACCCGCCAGGTCCAGACCGACTACGCGGGCAGGCCACTCAGGATATACTGCGTCGGCTGCGAGCGCGACGGCAAGCTGTGGGGCGGAACCTGCTTCCCGGCGAATGTGTTCTCCTACGATCCGGAGACCGGGGCGATGGTGGATCACGGGCGCATATCAAGCGGCAGAATACAGGTCTACGACATCCTCAGCGTCGATACCGGGCTGCTGCTGGCCAGCTACGTCGCGGCGCTCATAGACCTGTGGAACCCCGACGAGCCGGCCGGCGAGGGCAATCCGTACCGGTTCGAGCGGGGCGAGACGCAGGACCGGCCGATCCAGTGGGCACTTGGCCCCGATGGACACGCGTACATCGGGACCAGGCCGGCCAAGGGGCGGGTAGGCGGGGCGCTGGCGCGCGTTGACTTCCGCGACAGGTCGATCACGTGGTGGTGCAACGTGATCCCGAACCAGAGCATCATGGGCTGCGCGCCGGTCCCCGAGACCGGCGAGATGCTCTGCACCACCTCCACCTACGGCGGGTCAAGCTCGAAGGCGACAGAGCCCGAGGGCTTTGTGTTCCTGTGGGACTGTGCTGAGGAGCGCGTGGCGGAGAGGCTGCAGCCCGTCCCCGGCACGAAGACCTATGGCGCCGTCGCCAGGGCCGACAACGGGCTCATCTATTGCATCGCCCATCCCGGGCACTACTTCGCCCTCGACCCCGTCAGCCGCGAGACTGTGTTCGTCGGCGAGCTGCCCGATGGGCTGGACGGCTACGCCATGCGCTTCCCCGGCCTCACCGATCGGCCGGCCGGGCCCGACGGCCTGATCTACTCGGTGATAGGGGGCGCGGTGTACGCCATCGATCCGACCGACCACAGCATGAGCATGGTCGCCGACCATCCGTCGCTCGTGGACGCCCACGGGTTCTACGTCACCGACGAGGGCGTGCTGTACTACGGGGCCTGGAGTGACCTGTGGCGCGTGGACCTGAGCGGCCGATGACGGCCGGGGGCCCGCAGTCCGACCGCGCCCTGCCGGGGAGGCATCGGCCGTGACCGTGCATCGAGCACTCCGCGCCGCGCCGGCCTGCGCCGCGCTCGCGATCGCCGCGATGGCGGC
>JALGUI010000595.1 GCA_029820915.1 Candidatus Zipacnadia bacterium
ACGCCACCATCGACGCCCTCGGCGGACAGCTCCGCCACATCCGGCGTCGCGGTCTCGAAGGTCAGGCCGGGGTCATGCCACGCCGCGCGCAGGTCCTCGACTGAGCCGTCATACCTGTCGCGTAGCCACGCGCGGAACTCAGCGATCGCCTGCGGATTGTGGTCGCCGAAGGTCAGCTCCGAGCGGTCCTCCTGGAACAGGTTGTGCTCGGTGCCGCCCATGACCGAGTCCGGCGAGCCGCACACGTAGGGCAGCCAGCCGATGACATGATTCGCATAGGGCCGGGCGTGCACGTACCGGATCAGCCCGCGCAGGAACTCGTGCATGTCGCGCGTGTACTTGGCCGACGAGAAGGAGATTGGCCCGAGGTTGCCCTGAACCGTGACGAGCCGCTCGTCGGGATTGCGCTCCAGCCACTCGCCCTCGGGCCGCAGGTCGGGGTTGACGATGAGCAGCGCCTCCGGGTCCACGCGCAGCGTTCCGGCGATGCGCTCATCGAGCTGCGCGCACACGCGCTCAAGGTGCCCCGGCGCATCGTCATATGACAGGGGCAGCGTCTTCACGTGGTAGATGCGCACGCCGGTGCTGGAGTACTGATGGTAGCGGCCGAACGAGGGCATGGTCATCGCCCAGGCCATCGGCGGGACGGCCTCGCCGCCCATCAGCCATCGCGCGCGCCCGCCCGAGAAGTCGAGCGCCGCCCCGGCCACTCCGCCGTCCCCGGGCTGGTCGAAACGCCGGATGTCGAGCGTGGCGATGGCGTCGAGCGCGTGGCCGTCGGCATCCACGACCTGCAGGCCCGAGCCGCCGCTGCCCCGCCCGATGATGCGCACGGCCGTCGAGCCGTCAGGCGCCCACGCGGGCAGCGAGATCTCGCACGCCAGGGTGTGCTCGCTCCCCTCCTCCCATGTCGAGGTCGGCGCATCAACCGCGACCGCGCAGCCGGCCACGACAAGGTCGCTCCAGCCGGCCTCCTGCGGGATGTCCCCCACCTCGATGGCGAGGGCGTAGTCCTCGGCCGGCGGCGTGCGCGGGCTGATCGTGGCCTCGATGCGCACGGCCTCGCCCGGCCGCGCGGACCGTGGCGTCACCGTCACGCCGCGCAGCTCGACCTGCTCGGTCTCCCGCCCGCTCTCGGGCATGCGCTCGAGGACGGGCTGCTCCGGGCCGCTCACCGCGAGCGTCGTCAGCTCTAGGCCCTCGGCCACGCCCTCGTCGAGGGTCACGCGCACGCGGTCGGTGAGCACCTCGTCGAAGACAAGCCGCAGCTCGGCCGCATCCGCCGGCGCGTCGCGCAGCGTGCCGACGGGCTGCCACTGCCCGCCCAGCCACGCGTTGGCGGTCAGCGCCGAGACATGGCCCGGCACGGCCTGGCGCACGACCACGCCATCGACGCGGCGCGGGTAGCGCCAGCGCACCTCGAGCCACTGCGGGAGCGTCGGGCCGAAGGGCGCCCATACGCTCGCCTCACGCCCGTCGATCAGGTTGTCAGGATAGTGCGCCTCATAGTCCGCGAAGGACGACGCCAGCACCCACGCGCCCTCATCGGCCAGCGCGAGATTCCCCTCGACCGGCGGCGGGCCGGTCTCCTCGGGTCGCTCGAAGGCCTCCGCGGGCGCCGCGGCCAGCGTCTGCTCGTACGCAGCGCGGATCGCCTCCGCGCCCAGCGGCTCAGGCCAGATCGTGAACTCATCGATGGCGCTCTTCTCCGGCCCGATGTACTTCCAGCCCTGGTAGGGCGTGCCGACGGACAGCTCCCAGCGTCCCTCCGCCGGGAGCGCGACCGCCGCGGCCTCACCTGCGGGCTCTCCGTCGATGAACAGCCGGTAGGTCTCGGGATCCCAGGTGACCGCCAGGTGGTGCCATGAGCCCTCCTCCCAGCCGGGCACGGGCGTACGGATCAGCGTCGCCTGCTCGGTGACGGGCGTGTTCTGCACGAGCATGGCGATCTCGTCGGTGTCCCAGTACTTGTAGAGGATCATGCGCACGTAGCCCTGCTGGATCTCGGTGAAGTCAAGGCGCGCGAAGAAGACGAAGTGTTCGGCAGCGTCGGGCGTCCAGTCCTCCGGTCGCACCCACAGGCTCAGCGTGCCCTCGGCCGGGAAGAAGCCCTCGTTGAGGAAGTAGGACAGCCGGTTCATGCCGCCGAGCACGCGCGCCCGGCCCTGCAGGCCCGGCGCGTACGGGCCGTTCATGCTCCCGAAGGGCGTCGCGGTCTCGGGCGCATCGATGGTCAGCGTGGCGTCATCGCTACCATCGAAGTGCGCGACGAAGAGCGGCTCCTGCGCGGTGCACATGGCGGGGATCAGTGCGAGGATGGCGGCGAGGGCTGCGCGCATCATGGGCGGCCTCCTGTCGGCGGGGTTGGCGTGGACTTCGCCGAGCAGGAGGAGGCGACCTGCGGA
>JALGUI010000596.1 GCA_029820915.1 Candidatus Zipacnadia bacterium
CTCCTCGACGGCCACACCCGGACCCGCGCGCACATCGAGCTGGGCCACCGCTCAGCGCCGGCGTTCGTCATCTGGTCGCCCGCGGGCACCTGGCCCTCGAACTTCGTGCGCGTCGCGGCCCAGTACGGGAACCAGGTCGTCAAGGACCTGCCGATGATCTGAGCGGGCCTGCCGGGCCACCATTCGGAATCTGCCAGGAGGCACCGGGGGCGCGCATCCGGCGTGCCGAGAAAGATGCAGAAACATAGGAGGTGGACATCGAGAACTCGCGAACACTGTAATGGCGCGGGCCCTATGAGACCGTATCCATGCTTCGCCGCACTCGTCAGGCCATCGCGCCAACGTTTGCGCGCGCGTAGCGTGCGCAGTGTAGTTCGAATCGGCCGAAAGGGCGTGACACACATGCGCAAGGGATTCACCCTCATCGAGTTGCTAGTTGTGATCGCGATTATCGCGATTCTCGCCGCGATCCTCTTCCCGGTCTTCGCCAGGGCCAGGGAGAAGGCTCGCCAGGCCTCGTGCGTGTCGAACTGCAAGCAGATCATGCTGGCGGTTCTGATGTACGCGGAGGACTACGACGGCTTGACGCCGATCGGGACCAGCTACTGGTATGCGCCCGGCGGCGGCGGCTCGGCCGGCCGGACCGACCCCCAGGGCTGGTGGCAGTTGCTCGATCCCTACATGAAGAACCAACAGATTCTCATCTGCCCCTCTGGCGCAGCCACCGCGAGCCTGGGCACTCCGTGGGGGACCTTCAACGTCAGCTACTGCGCCAACATGTGCTACGAGCAGTTCGGATTCCTCAAGATGGATGAGCTGTCGCAGCCGGCGAAGTACGCGTGGATGTGGGACGCGAACCGCCAGTGGGAGAGCTACTGGTATTCTCAGTACGACACCACCATTCCAGGGACGTCCTATCGTCCCTGGTTTGACGCCTCGTTCCGGCACAATGACCAGTGCAACATGGGATTCCTGGACGGCCACGCGAAGAGCATCACCGAGGGCGGGATGATGAGCGCAACTCAGCAGGGCGCCCTCGCCTTCAACCCGTCCATCCACGACTAGGTCCGCCGCCTGACACCGGGCACCCGGCGGCGCGTCTCGGACAGCAACGCGTCCGGGCGCGCCGCCATACGTTTCCGCCGCATGAGCGCGTACTGGGGGTTGGCTGATGCACAAAGCGATCATCCTGGCCGTGGCCCTGGCCATAGCCGGTGCGGCCACGCCCGCGCTTGCGCTTGACGTCCCCGTCATCGGAGAGAACCTCATCGCGAACGGCTCCTTCGAGGGCGGCCTACTGGGGCCGGTTCCCGCGCGCGAGGTGCCGCCCGGCTGGGCGGCCGAGGCCTACGGCGGCAACGGCCAGCTCGCCATCGTCGCCGGAGGCGCGCCCGGTGAGGGCGCCCAGTGCGTACAGATGGCCGCCACCGAGGACGACTCCACCGGGCTGCACGGTCCCATCATCGAGATCGATCCCACGCAGGCCTACATCCAGTTCGGCTGGATCCGCCTGGACGGCAGCTACGACCGCAGCGGCGTCAACCTGGGCCGCCAGTGGTTCGACGCCGAGGAGAAGGCGCTCGAGCAGGAGCACAGCCGCAGCTACAATTACGTGGTCTCGGGCGCCAACCCCGGGCACGAGTGGGCCTACTACGAGCAGCTCCTGCTGCCCGACCCCACGCCTGATGACGGCTCCTTCCGTCCCGACCAGATCCCAACGACCGCCGCCGGCCTGCGCGTCTGGGCGCTCAACTACCGGTGGAATGGCAACGGCTACTTCGACGGCCTCGGCCTCTATCAGGTTGACTACGCGGCCATCGCCCGCACGGAGATCTTCGGCGCGCTCGCGGCGGCGGACATCGAGGAGATCGCGCGCGACGTCCGGGAGACGCTCACGAAGCTGCCCGAGGACGCCCCGGCCGCCGCGCGGGCGCGAACGCTTCTCTTCGAGCTGGACGGCCTCAAGCAGCGGGCGCTGGCGGAAGACGGCCGGCCGGTGCTGGAATGGATGGCCGACGAGGAGCGCACGCCAGGGCTGATCGACGAGCTGCGGGAGACGACGTGGGAGCTGAAGATTGAGGCGCTGCTGCAGGAGGCCGGATAGCCTGCCGCGCCACACGCCGTGACGATGGGACTGAGACGACCATGAGGACGATTGCATGTGCCGTGGCGCTCCTGACCATGCTCGTCGTCGCCGCCGACGCGGCGGAGGAGATCCACAGCGTCCGGCCGCCGCTGGTCGCCGTGTGCGTGCTCGCCGACGGCCCGATCGACGTTGACGGTGACCTCGGCGACGCGGCGTGGGACGCCGCCATCGTGGTCGGCGGCCTGACGGTCTCGGCCGGCGACCGGCTCGCGCCCAACCAGACCGCCTTCGCCATGGTTCGCGACGCCGAGGCGCT
>JALGUI010000597.1 GCA_029820915.1 Candidatus Zipacnadia bacterium
CCATAGGACGCGGCTCGCAACGCGCGGCATGACGCCGAGTCGGAGGTGCAGTGATGTCATCGACGCCCCGCGCCACCTGGCAGGAGACGACGGTCCAGCGGATGGATGGCGAGACCACTGCGGAGCAGCTCCCCGCACACCGGCAGATCGTCACGGAGACCTGGAACCGCGTGGTAGCTGTTCCGTACATTGTCTACATGCCCGAGACCGATCGGCTGTGTATGCTGGTGAGCTGCGACTATCCGCACCAGCCGATGGTCCTGTTCAGCGACGACCGCGGCACCACGTGGAGTGAGCCCCGGCCTGTGGCCCCGGACCCCGCGGTCAACGCGGCCGCGGGTGATGCTCGTCGCCTCGGGCCGGTGGTTCAGCGACGACTTCGGCGCGACCTGGGACGGCCCCGTCGTCGTCCCGCCCGCGTCCAACGGGCAGGAGTGGTACACGTGGGACCCGTGCCTGGTGGACCGCGACCCCGAGACGGGCGACGTCACGCGCCTGACCGAGACCGGCTACAACTGGGAGGGCGGCGCGGGTTCGCCTACCGGATACGAGCGCGCCTTCATCCGGTTCAGCACCGATGGCGGGCGCACCTGGAGCGAGGACACGCGCGTGCCCGGCTGGCGCGGCGTCTCCGAAGTGGCCCTGCTGCGCGCGAAGAGCGGTGACATCGTCGCGGCCTGCCGCACCGACATGGCGCGGCAGTACCTCGGCAACATCGATCACTACGAGGGTCTGGGCACCTGCCGGTCGGAGGACGATGGCAGGACCTGGTCGCCTGTAGATCGCCTGTACGATTACGGCCGCCACCACCCGAGCCTGGTGCTCATGCCCGGCGGCGAGATCGTCATGACCTACGTTGTGCGCCTGGGCTACGCGCGCGACGCGGAGGGCTTCCCGCAGTTCGGCATCGAGGCCGTCATCAGCCGCGACCACGGCGCGAGCTGGGACCTGCCGCACCGCTTTGTCCTCGCTCGGTGGACCGGCCACCTCAAGGGCACGAACGAATGGTGGCCCAGCAGCCAGGCCACCTCGACGGTCCTGCTGCCGGACGGCGCGCTGCTGACGGCCTTCGGCACCGGCTACCGCTGCGGGCCGAACGCGGAGGGCCTGTCCGCTCCGCGCGATGTTGGCCTCATCCACTGGTCGCTACCGTCGGGGTAGGCCATTGACCGGGATTGCCCCGAACTGGCCGTCGGCGCGACGCGTACAGCCTGTGCACGCGGGAGGTTCAGATGAACAGCTCAGTGCTCATCACGATGTGCGTGACTCTGCTGCTCCCCGTGGCCGGCGGGCCTCTCGGCGCCGCCGGCGAGAACATCGCGCTCGGCAGGCCCTACGAGTGGTCAACGCCCCCCCGCTATCACCAGTGCGCGGACGGGGGCGATGCGACCCAGCTCACCGACGGCATCAGCGAGGGTGCCAACTGGTCCCTGCCCTCGACCGTCGGGTGGGTGCACCAGGGCCGCGTTGAGGTGACCATCGATCTCGGCAGCCCGCAGCCCATCGAGCGCGTTGCCTTCGTGGCCGCGGGCGGCGGGTTCGCAGACGTGTTCTTCCCGGCGGTCACGGCGATACTGACCAGCGACGATGGCGAGGCCTGGCATCTCGCGGCGGCCGTCGGCTCCGGCGCGCTCGTGCAGGATCGGACTCAGTCATACGCGCACACCTTCGAGACCGCGGAGCTAGCCACGCGCGGGCGCTATGTACGGCTGGTCTTCCAGGCCGAGGAGCGGTACCTCTTCCTGGACGAGATCGAGGTGCATTCCGCCGACACGGCCGCCGCCCCGGAGGGGGAGCCGATCACCGCCGAGGAGTTGGACGCCGTGCTCGAGCGGGGACTGACGGCGCGCTGGGTGGCGGGCGAGTGGCCCGGCTTCAGGAGGCAGATCGAGGCTCTCGCCGCGCCTGCGGGGACACAGGTCCCTGCGGGGATCGCCCCACAGCTTGAGGAGATCGACGCCCGCGTCGCCCGGATGGACGTGTCCGACGCGGGCGAGGTCGAGGCGTTGCGCCGGGCGTACACCGGGCTTCGTGCCGAGGTGGCGCGCGCCGCGTATGGCGCCCGCGTGCATGTGCAGCGCGTCTATCCGTGGGGTGACTACCGCGGCGACACGCTCCCGCCGTCGAACGAGGGCCTTCCCACCGCCCTCGACCTGGCGCTGTGGCAGGACGAGTACGAAACCGGCGCCTGGGCGGTCACGAACCTGACCGACCGGCCCGTTCGCGTGAGGCCGAGCGTGTCCGCGCTGAGCGACGCCGATGGGCGCGCGCACTCGTGGGAGGACAGGCTCTGGCTCCGGTACGGCATGCCCATCCCCGCGCGCGTGGGCTACCGCGTGATGGACGCCCTGCCGCTCCTTAGCGCCGGCGATGGCGAGGCCGCTGAGCTTGGCGTCGAGGCCGGGGAGTACCGTCTGGTGTGGCTGACCGTGCAGGCGCGCGACCTGCCGCCGGGCGACTACCGCGCGCAGCTTCGCGTGCACGAAGCGGAGTCTGGGGATGTGCTGGCGGACAGCCCCCTCGCGCTGACGGTCGCCCCGTTGCGGATGCCGCCCACCGACGAGCGCGCGCTGTCGGTGCAGGTCCGGCTGGGACCAGCCCCCCGAGGCGGCCGAGGACCTGCGCGCCCACGGGGTCAACACCTGGAGCCTGCACCCCGTCGCGCTGCCTGTGCCGACCTTCGACCGCGACCAGGGCCGGCTCGAGGCGGTGGACTTCGCGGCCTTCGATGCCGCGCTGGCCCGGTGCGGAGACCACCCGCGCATGCACAGCGTGTTCTGGGGCGGCAACCCGACGCTATGGGGGCTGGACCTCGAGAGCCCGGAGGGCGCCGAGATGTTCCGCCAGTTCATCCGCGCGTGGGGGGCGCACCTCGAGGCGGCGGGCATCGCCCCCGACGAGTTCTTCTTCTATCCGCTCGACGAGGAGACCTCGGAGCGCCTGGTGCGCATCGCGACGCAGATCCAGGAGGCCGACCCGCGCTTCCGGGTCTTCTGGAACCACGTCAACAACGCGAGCGACGATCCCGACCTGATCCGCGAAGTCACGCCGGTGGTGGACATCGCCTGCCTGAA
>JALGUI010000598.1 GCA_029820915.1 Candidatus Zipacnadia bacterium
GGCTCGGCTCAGGCGTGGTCGCTGGTCGGGCCCGAGCCGTGGTCGCACAACTCCGGCTCCGAGGTCCAGGTGCGACTCGTCGAGACCGAGGTGCACCCCGACGACGAGGGATGGGCGCTGACGCTGCCGAGGCACTCGCTGACCGCGGTCGAGATCCGCCCGTGAGGGACGCCATGGCCGCCGATGCCGAGACGCCATTCCTGAAGGTCTGCGGCCTGACGCGCGTGGCCGACGTGCGCGGCGCCGAGGCCGCGGGCGCCGACTTCTGCGGTCTGATCGTCGAGATCGAGCGCTCGCCCCGGAGCATCACGCGCGAGCAGGCCGTGCTGCTCGCGCGCGCCTGTCGGGCGCGGCCCGTGCTGGTGGTCGAGGACATGCCCGCAGACGATATCGCCGGGCTCCTTCAGGCGACCGGCGCCGCAGCCGTCCAGCTTCACGGCGCCGACGCCGAATACGTCCGCGAGGTCGCGCGGGCAGTCGGCGACCACGCCGCGGTCTGGCGCCCGGTCGGCCTGCCCGAAGAGGCCGCCGACCGCGAGGCCGCCGTTGCCGAGGCGATGGCCGAGACCGACGCCGCGCTCGAAGCCCGCGCGTCCGCCATCGTGCTCGACACGCGTACCCCGCGCGCGCCCGGGGGCGCGCCCGGCACCGGTGGCACCGGCCGCACCTGCGACTGGGTCGCCGCCGCGACCATCGTCGCGCGCTGCGACGCGCCGGTTATCCTCGCCGGGGGCCTGAGCCCTGAGAACCTGCGCGAGGCGCTGCAGGCGACAGGCGCGGCCGGCATGGACCTGTCGAGCAGCCTCGAGCGAGAGCCGGGCCGCAAGTGCCCGCAGCGGCTGCGCGACCTGGCCCGGACCTGGCACGAGATCGCAGGCGACTGACTCCGCGGAATGCAGGTATTGCGAGACGATGGGGGAATGCAGTGAGTCCCACGGAAACACCAATGAGTGGCATCACTCTGCAGGAGGAGATCCCTGATGTCTGAGGAGAAGCTTGCGGTAGACGGCGGCACACGGGTGCGGACCGAGGCCTTCCCGCCCTGGCCGTACTTCGAGCAGGACAGCATCGACGCGGCCATGGAGCCGCTGAAGACGGGAAAGGTGAACTACTGGACCGGCGAGAGCGGCATGGAGTTCGAAAGGAAGTTCGCCGAGTGGATGGGCACGGAGTACGCGATCTCGACCTCCAGCGGCACGACGGCGTTGCACACGGCCATGGGCGGGCTGGCTATCGGCCCCGGCGATGAGGTCATCGTGCCCAGCTACACTTTCATCGCCTCATCGATGTCCGTGGCGCAGGCCGGTGCTGTCCCTGTCTTCGCCGACGTGGAGAAGCTGACACACACCATCTCGCCCGAGTCCATCCGCGAGAATATCTCCGCTCGCACGAAGGCGATCATCCCGGTGCACCTGTATGGATGCATCTGCGACATGGACCCGATTATGGAGATCGCCGAGGAGTTCGGGCTCTACGTTATCGAGGACACCGCGCAGGCGCCGGGTGGCGAGTACAAGGGCCGGAAGGTCGGCACCATCGGCGACGTGAATGCCTTCAGCTTCTGCCAGTCCAAGCACTTCACCACCGGCGGCGAGGGTGGCATGGTGGTCACCGACAACGAGGACTGGGCCTGGAACTGCCGCTCCTTCCGCGACCACGGCTACGACGTCTCGGAGCGCATGAGGCTGCTCGAGCTGGAGGAGAAGCTGCCCTACATCCACCAGCGCATCGGCTACAACTTCCGCATGACCGAGATGCAGTCGGCCATCGGCATCGTCCAGCTCGGGAAGATGGACACCTGGCACCTGCCCACCCGCCGCCGCAACGCGAAGATCCTCGACGAGGAGCTGGAGGGCGAGCAGTACATCCTGCAACTACCTACCGACACCGAGGAGCGCAAGAACGCCTACTGGCAGTACCCGATCATCCTCGACACCGACCGGCTGTCGGTCGAGGCGCGGGACTTCTTCCAGGCGGTCGGCGCCGAGGGCATCCCTGCGGGGCCGGTGCAGTGGCCGCAGAGCTACAAGGAGGCCTGCTACCGCGACCACGTGGGCTTCGGCCGGCTGATGTATCCGTTCCGCGACCCGAACGTGCGGGCGGAGGCCGTGGACTACATCAACACCTTCTGCCCGAACGCCGCGTGGGTGGAGTCCCGTACCTTCTTCGTGCCGGTGCACCCGACCTACGAGGAGCAGGACATGCGCGACATCGCGGCGGGCATCAAGAAGGTCGGCCGGGCGTATCTGAAGTAACGGCAGTCGCAAGTCGCAAGTCACAAGTCACAAGCCAACGACGCACGGCTGACGGCGTCGTTGCCGTCGCCGTTCTGGAGGGGCGGGCCTACGTGCCCGCCCGGTTGTTGCTGTTTGTCGTTGGCCGTCGCCGTTGTCGTTGTCCCGCCGACGCCTTGTGTCCTGCGAAGCAGGTACCGGGGGGCGGGCCGAAGGGCCGACTGCCGTCGCCGTTGTCGTCATAGAGAGGCCGGACCCCGCTCCGGCCTGTGCCGTGGCCGTGGTCATTGGAGGGGCCGTGCGAGTGCGAAGCACCGGCCACGAGGTCGGCCCGACACGGTTGTTCTCGCCGAGGGCTTTGTGACCATACGAACGACCCACGGGCGGGGCGCCCGTGGCACACGGAACGGCTCACGACGACATCATGGGGCAGGCTTCCAGCCCGACGCCGTCGGGCGCCTCGCGACCCGGCTGTCACGCCGTTCGTGGGACAGGCCACCCGGCCTGTCCGCTGTTGACACGGTCGTTCTCGCCGAGGGCTTCGTGACCATACAAACGGCGCACGGGCAGGAGTGCCCGGAAGGTCGCAAGCGACCTTGATAGCGGGGTTCGCTACGCGAACGCCCGTGCCACGGAACGGCTCGCGACCATACGAACGGCGCACGGGCAGGAGTGCCCGGAAGGTCGCAAGCGACCTTGATAGCGGGGTTCGCTACGCGAACGCCCGTGCCACGGAACGGGTCGCGACCGTGCGAACGACGCACGGGCAGGAGTGCCCGGAAGGTCGCAAGCGACCTTGATAGCGGGGTTCGCTACGCGAACGCCCGTGCCACGAAACGGCTCGCGCCGACATCGTGGGGCAGGCTTCCAGCCTGCCTCGCCAACCGGCCTCACCTGACACGCTATCCGGCGGGCGCGGCGGACCTCCGCCGCGCCCGCTCTTATGACGCCAAACGGAGGAGAGAGAGCCATGCCCGACACACTCGGCGTAGGGATCATCGGCATGCACATGGGGGCGGGCCAGCTCCGGCAGATCGCGAACGTGCCGGGGCTCAAGCTCGTCGCCATCTGCGACCTCGATGAGGACC
>JALGUI010000599.1 GCA_029820915.1 Candidatus Zipacnadia bacterium
CACCCCGAGTACTTCAACCTGCTCCCCGACGGCACGCGCCGCTCCGACCCCACCTACCACGGTGGCTCCTCGCGGCTTATCGCCATGGACGTCTCCGAGCCCGCCTTCCACCGCGCCATCGTCGAGCACTGGCTGCAGACGCGCACCGAGGCCGACCCCTACATCGACGCCAGTGAGAACGATACCGGCGGCAAGTGCACCTGCGAGCGCTGCCTGTCGTGGGACGTCCGCGACCCCGACCTCGACGTCCCGTGGGATGAGCGCGTGGAGCACGCGCGCGCGGCCTTCGAGGCCGGCGAGCGTAACTGGGAGCGCTACCTCGGCAGCCTGTCGGATCGCTACGCGCGCTACTTCCTGGCGGTGCAGGCCGAGGCGCGCAAGGTCGATCCCGACGCCGTGGTCATGGGCTACGCCTACGCCAACTACCGCCTGCCCCCGCGCGACACCATGCTCAACGATCACATCTTCATCGGCATCGTGCCCGCGGTCATGTTCCCGTGGACCAACGAGGGCCGCGCGGAGATGCGCGAGCAGTGGGACGGCTGGGCGGCCACCGGCGTGCGCCTGATGCTGCGCCCCAACTACATGCTCGAGGGCCACAACATGCCGATCTACGTCGCGCACTACCTCGGTGAGGAGTTCCGCCACTGCGCGCAGCACGGCATGATCGCCACCGACTTCGACTCGCTCACCGGCCAGTACGCGACGCAGGGCCCCACGCTATACATGCTCGCGCGTCTGACCGCACGCCCGGAGCTGACCGTCGAGGAGGTGCTCGGCGAGTTCTACGCCGCGTTCGGGGCCGCATCCGACGAGGTGCGCGCCTACTTCGAGCACTGGCGCGCTATCTCCGACGCCGTCACCGAGCCGGTCGAGGGCCTGCACTGGTCGCACTTCTACCGCGAGGCCGATCAGGTCTTCACCCCCCAGGCAATGGCGCGCGGCGAGGAACTCCTCGCCGCCGCTGAGCAGACAGCCGCGGGCGACGAGACCGCCCTCGCCCGCGTGCGCTGGCTGCAGGCGGGACTGCGCAACGCCCGGCTCACCCTCGACGTCCAGCGCACCTACGAGGCCTACCGCGAGACGGGGGCCATCGCCCCCTACCGAGAGGCCATCACCGGTCTCGACGACTTCCGCGCCTCGGTCGAGGGCGACTTCGTCGCCAACATGGGCTACCTTGCCTGGGCCGAGCAGAGGACCTGGGACCGCGAGCTGCTGCGGCTGATGGCGCAGCCCGGCGAGCCCCTCCCCGGGCCCTGGCGCTTCGCCTGGGATCCTGACGGCGTCGGCGAGGAGCAGGGCTGGTTCCGCGCGGGCCATGCCGACGCCGACTGGCCCGAGACCGGGGTCTCCGGCCCGTGGGAGGAGCTGCCGGTCGGCCGGCAATGGCGCGAGGAGCACCGGAGGGACTACGACGGCCTCGCCTGGTACCGCACCGGCTTCCTCGTTCCCGGCGACGACGCCGGCCGGCGGGTGCGCCTGATCTTCGGCGCAGTGGACGAGGCCTGCACCATCTGGCTCAACGGCCAGCGGGTGCTCGACCGCCCCTACCCGTTCGAGGGCGACACTGAGTCATGGCAGAAGGCCTTCGAGGTGGACATTACCGATGTCGTGGACTTCGGTGAGACCAATGCCCTGGCCGTGCGCGTCGAGGACAACGCGGGCGCGGGCGGCATCTGGCGCCCGGTGTGGCTGGCCATCGACGAGCCGCGGGCCGATGCCGAGGCGAACGCCATCGGCGACGGCGGCTTCGAGGGAGACGCCGCCGCCTGGCAGAAGAGCATCATGGCGGGCGAGTTCGCGTTCGCCCTCGATCCGGACCGGCCTCACAGCGGCACGCAGTCGGGCAGGATCGAGTGCACCGCGCTCGGCCCGCCCGAGGTCGAGGAGACCATGCGCACGCGCGTCTGGGGCCGCTGGCACCGGCCGGTCGGACCGGTCGATCCCGCCAAGACGTACCGCCTGCGCCTGTGGGTGCGCACCAGCGACGACTTCGGCGGCCGCGTCGCCATCTGGGTCACGGGCGCGGGTGAGGGCACGTTGGCCGCGAACGTGCTGAATACCGAGGGGCTGTGGCACGAGGTCACCATCGACGACATCCACCCTGACGGCGAGCAGCTCGGGCTCTACCTGAACCTGATGCACGGCACCGGCACCGCCTGGTTCGACGACGTCGAACTGGTGGCTGTGGACGGCTAGAATGCATGTCGGGCTGGAAGCTGAGAGCGCGCTCCAGCGCGCTCTCACCTGCGCGAATAATGCGAGCTAGTGCTTGGTTGCGGAAAAGCACGTACTGACGGCTTCGACAGGCGAGGGCGCCCGTCGTACGAAGCATTACACGAAAAGGTAAGAGGCAACCATGTCGTAGTGCGGGCGCCCTCGCCTGCACA
>JALGUI010000600.1 GCA_029820915.1 Candidatus Zipacnadia bacterium
AATGCAGGCCCACGTGCTCACTGGCTCGGGCTATGCTGTACCCGCCGGCCAACAGCCCGATCAACCGGTAGCGGCGGAACCAGGCAGCGGGCGCCGTCTTGGCGCGCGACAGGTCCTGCAACTGCACCAGCTCATCGGAGGACTGCTCGCGGAGACGGTACACTCCGCTCATGCATCACATGACGCCTTCAAGACGCCCGGAAGTCAAGCCAGGTATGGTGCTATTCCCATGAGGCACCACTCACTAGTCGCCCTGGTAGCGGGTAAGGACCGCGGCCGCCGCCCACGCCAGGGCCATCGCGGCCAGCGGGCAGGCCACGAAGCCGCCCTGGCGCGCGGCCGTCTCGCCGAAGCGCGCCAGCAGGACCGCGGCCAGGCCAATGCCCAGCCCCATGCCCGCCTTGACCAGCAGGCCCTGGACGCCGAAGTAGATGGCCTCGCGGCGCTGCCCAGTCAGCTCCTCGTCCCGGTCCACGATGTCGGCCATCATGGCGTTGGGCAGCGAGAAGAGCGCGGCGACGGCCGGGCCCGCCAGCGCCATGATGAGGAGGGCCTGGCCGTACGCGGACAGTGGCAGCGGCAGATTCCCGAGGAAGGCGAGCGGAAGCATCACCAGGCCGAAGTGTACCATGGCAACCATCAGAAGCCGCTTCTTGCCCCAGCGTTCGGCCAGGCCGCGCATCGCCGGGAAGAACAGGGCGGCCACGAGGAGAGCCGTCGCCATGGCCAGGCCCTGCTGGGTCTCCGCGACCTGCGCGCGCACCTCGATGATCTTGGGCCCGGCCGCGAGGGTGATGCGCAGGGATAGCCAGAAGAGAACCTGGCTCACGACGTAGGGCACAAAGAAGGGGTTCCGGAGCGTGCTGGTGATGGCCCGGGCGAGCGGGAAGTCGGACGGCTCGGCCCCCGCGACCGGCGTGGGCACGAGCAGCGGCGCCCAGGCGCACAACAGCACCGCGGGCGCGAAGCACAGAGCCATGGTCAGGTAGCCGTGGTGCTCTATGAGATGGCCCGCCAGCCACATGCCCCCGACCGCGCCGATCACGTTGAACCCGCCCTGCCACACGGTGAGGCTGACGCGCTCGGAAGGGTCGTCGGTGATCTCGGGCAGCATGGCGAGGTACGGGCACACGACCAGCGTGAAGGCGAAGAAGAACAGCGACGCGGTGACGGCCAGGTAGACCGCGTTCAGCAGCGAGACGGTGGCCACCGGGGGTACCCAGATGACCACGAACATGATGGTCAGCAGCGGCGCGCCCACGACAATAAAGGGCTTGCGCCGCCCCCAGCGCGTCCGGATGCGGTCGCTCCAGAAGCCGACCAGCGGGTCGGCGACGGCGTCCACGAGGCGGCCTACGATCATCGCCGCGAGCAGGGCCCCGGCGGTGACCAGCACGTTCCATCGCGCGTCCGTGGGGTCGGGCCGGTAGCGCTTGAGGATCCAGGTAAGGGTCATGTCCGTGGTCAGCGCCACGGTCAGGTAGCCCATGCCGTAGAGGATCTTGTGCCCCAGCGGGACGCGGCGGGGAGGGACGGCGGCCGGCGGCTCTGCGTGCCCTGCATCCGCGGAGGCGGTCATGGCTTCAGCTCCTCTGGGCTGTGTCATCGGCGCCCGGAGATCGAAGCGTGATGATCGGGATCTCGCGCGGGCAGCCCAGCCTGAGGGGCACGCCCTCGCCGGCGCCGCGCGTGACATACATCACCGTGCCGTTCGCGCGCACGAGCCCGGCCGCTCGTTGCCGGGGGTTACGACAGGAGACATGGACGGGCCCTAGGATGGGCAGGTATATCTGGCCGCCGTGAGTGTGGCCGGCGAGGAGCAGGTCCAGCCCGCCGACCGCGGGATCGTCGATCAGATCGGGATGGTGGGTGATGGCCAGACAGAACTCGTCGGTCTGCGCCGCCGACAGCGCCGCCGGCAGATCGGCCTGCCCGCTGTAGGTGTCGCCGACACCGACGATCCACACGCGCGAGCCGCCGCGCTCCAGAGGCGTGGCCTCATTGAACAGCAGCTCGATGCCAAGCTCCGCGTACCTCTCGCGCCATTCGCGCACGGGCGGGCCCCGCAATTGCCTCAGGTGCCTGGAGTACCAGACGCAGGCGTGCTCGTGGTTGCCGAGGCATGCCCACACGCCCTCGGGCGCCCTCAGCCCGGCCAGCAGGGGAAGGTAGCGCGGAGCGCGGCGGTAGCGGTGGATCAGGTCACCGAGCAGGACGATCAGGTCGGGCCGGGTGGCATTGACCTGCTCCACGATGCGCCGCACGCCGGCCGGGCCGCCACGCCTGACATCCGCGTGCACGTCCGAGATGACGGCTACGGTCATGCCGTCGAAGTCGGCAGGCAGTCCGGACAGCGACAGCGTCATGTGCGCAATCATGGTCGGACCG
>JALGUI010000601.1 GCA_029820915.1 Candidatus Zipacnadia bacterium
CGCGGTCTTCGCCGGTTGCAGGAGCACATGCACGTGGTCCGGCATTACCGTGTAGTCGTGCAGCACGTAGCGCTCCCGGTACCAGTGCTGCAGGGCGTCGATGATAGTCGGCGCGAGCCGCCCGTCCGTCAGATCGCAGACCCCGGGGGCCAGTAGGGTGAAGGTCAGGAAGTGGCTCGCTCCCGGGGCCTGCCAGTGGGGCAGATGCCGTCTGGTCTTTCGGAATCTCCGGACATGGTCCGGGTCGTCGTCCTCGTTGTCGGTCAGCGGGCCTGTGTCGTCCGGCACGGTCGCGCCCTCCAGCACTCAACGACCGACAGGCCGGGTGGCCTGTCCCACGAACGGCGCGGCGGGTGGTGAGCGACGGCCCGCCACGGCCCTCCGCCGCAGAAGCACCCGCGGCGCACGGCGACGACTGACAGGCCGGGTGGCCTGTCCTACGAACGGCGCGGCAGGGACTTGGACGTGAAGCCGTCACGGCCTTCCGCTGCAGAGACACCGGCGAACGGCCACCAACCGCCCCGCCCACCTTCCCCACGCCCTCACGCGCACCTGCCGCCGGCAGGTGTGGGGCGCGATGGCGCGGAAGGCTATCCGGCCGATCCGTCATGCACGTTCGGAGGTGGTCCGGATGAAGCGCGCTGTGATCGCGATCCTGACATCCGCCGCGCTGTGTGCGCTCGGACTCAACAGCATCGTCCACGCGCAGCAGGAGCTGCTCACCAATCCCGGCTTCGAGGAGGTGGGCGACGACGGCCTGCCGGTTGGCTGGAGCCAGTACGGCGGCGGCGTGCCCGAGAGCGTGCTCGAAGTCACCGATGAGGCGCGCTCGGGCGAGCGAGCCGCGCGGCTGATCGACACCGGCCCCGAGGAGCGCGACAACCGCTACGCCATCGGCGTCACCCAGGACGTGCCCGCCGAGGGCGGCAAGTCGTACCTGCTGTCGGTGTGGACGAGGGCGCTGTCGCGCAACAACGATGGCGCCATGAACCTGCAACTCCGCTTCCTGCCCAGCGATAGGCTGACCAACGTCCTGCTCAAGCCCCCTGTCGGCGGGGACTGGCGGCGCTTCGTCGTCGCCATGGAGGCCCCGGAGGGCACCACAACGGCGCGCATCTACATCTACACCCAGCACTTCTGGACTACCGAGACGCTCATCGACGACGCGTCGCTAATCGTGGTGGACCGCGAGACCTTCGGTCCCCGCTTCCCGCTGGCCTCGCACGGGAGCACGGGCATCGAGCAGGTGCGTGAGTTGAACCTGCGCACCCCCATCGTCGAGGGCGGGCAGCCCGCCGCCACCATCGCCATCCCAGAGGACCCTGAGGGGGCTCAGGGCGGGGAGTACGCGGCGCTGGGCGAGCAGCTTGCCGCGGGCATCGAGGCACAGACCGGCGTGCGCCTGCCGGTCACTACCGACTGCCGCTCGCTGGTGGGCTCGGATCAGACCATCGTCGCGCTGGGGAACCTGAACAGCAACTTCGTGGTCGAGCGCCTGCACTGGAACAAGTACCTGGAGATCGATGCCCTCAAGCCCGGGCCGGGGCGGTACGTGCTCCAGACCGTCCACGAGCCCTACAACTGGCCGACGGGCGTCAACGTGCTGGTGGTGGGCGCCTCGGACCTCGAGGGCCTCACCGCCGGCGTCGCCGACCTGCTGGCGCGTGTGCCCGAGGGCGGGGAGTGGGTGCTCGACGAGCCGCTGCTCTATGTCTCCGGCGCCGAGCCCATGGGCGAGGAGCAGGCGCAGGAGCTGGTGGACTCGCCGGTGAGCCAGGACGTGACGCGCGACTTCTGGCAGGCGGTGGTGCGCTATCGCGACACCGGCGACCTGGCCTGGGCGCGGCGCGCCAAGAAGATCCTGGTGGAGACCGCCGCTGAGCGCTTCATGGCGGACCCGCACTTCCACATAACCTGGCCCGAGGAGACCACCTCGGACCAGATCGGCGCCATGTGGGACGTGCTGGAGGAGGCGCCGGTGTGGAGCGATGAGGAGCGGCTGGCGGCCACGAATGTGGTGTTGAATACGCTCTACGTGCTGCCGGCGCGCACCTCCGGCTATGGGGCGCTCGAGAACAACGACGGCATCATCTGGAACCACACCACCTTCCCGCTGCTGGGCATCTACTGGATGGCTCGCTACTTCGACCGCTTCTACGGCAACCTGGACGGGCAGATGGCGCTGATGCTGGCCAAGTGCGCGGCGTGCTTCAACAACCAGGTCAGGTCGTGGAAGCCGCAGGAGGACTCGTGCGGCTATGTGTCCATCGTGCCGCGCCACACCGTCGAGTACACACTGGCCGAGAACGACTACACCTACTTCGAGAACGGCAGCGTTCTGCGCCACGCCGAGTACGAGGTGGGGTTCTGTGACAACACCGGCGA
>JALGUI010000602.1 GCA_029820915.1 Candidatus Zipacnadia bacterium
GGGGCGCACGGCGTTCGGCCTGGCGGCGCTGCTCGCCACCAGCGCGTGTGCGGCCGATGGAGCTGAGGCCATGGACTGGGGCCGGGAGCTTGCTATCATCGCGCGGGCGGATGTCGGCGGGCCGGTGCGCGCGCTGGCGCTGCGCGACGGCGTCGCCTATGTCTGCGCGGACTACCACGGGCTGGTGACGCTCGACGTGTCCGATCCGCGCAGGCCGGTGGTGCTCGGGCGCTGCGACACCTTCCAGGCCTTCGATGTGGCGCTCAAGGGCGCCCACGCCTTCGTCGCCGACCGGTTCGGCGGCGTGCAGGTCATCGACGTCTCGGAGCCGGCCCGGCCGAAGCCGGTCAGCACCTACGACGCCATCGAGTTCGCGACGGACGTGGAGGTCGCGGGCGATGTGCTGCTGGTGCCCTGCCGATCCCACGGCACCGAGATCGTGGACATCTCCGACCCCGAGCGCCCGCGGCACCTGGGCTTCGCACGGTGCGGCGAGTCGCAGGGCGTGGCGGTGCGCGACCACCTGGCATACGTCGGCGTCTGGCACGAGAGCAGGCTGGCGATCCTCGACCTGACCGACCCGTGCCGGCCGGAGATCGTAGCGCGCCATCCGCTGCACGGGTATGGCTACGGGCTGTGCCTGGGGACGGGCGAGCTGGCGGGCTACGCCTTCGTCGCGCACGGGCACCACGATCGAACGCTCGGCGAGGCCGGGCGAGACCAGGGACACGGCTTCGATGTGATCGATGTGCGCGAGCCGTCGCGGCCGGAGACCGTGGCGCATGTGAAGACGCCGGACTACTACATGATGGGGCCGGACTCGTGGCAGTGCCGGCTGAGCGGGGCGACGCTGTTCCTCGCCGACGGGCTCAACGGGCTGTTCGTCTTCGACGTGAGCGAGCCGGCCGCGCCGCGGCCCGTCGGGCACCGCGAGACGCCGGGCTACGCGCACAACCTCGCGATCGGCGACGGCGCGGTCTACGTGGCCGACCACCGCGAGGGCCTGCTGGCCATCGACGCCCCGGGGCTCGCGGCGCCACCGGACCGCGATGTCGGCACGCCGCCGGCGCCACCGGCGACCCGCCCGCCGCTGCCCGCGGGGGAGGCGACGTACACCTCCGAGGGGCAGGTGCGGTCAGCGGCGATCGCGAGTGAGCACGCCCTCCTGGCGGCGGGCAGCGCGGGGCTGGAGGTGCTGGCGCTGGACGGGCCGGCGCGCGTCGGACGCCTCGAGGTCCCGGGCATCGCGCACGACGTGACGGTCGCGGACGGGCTGGCCTGTGTCGCCTGCGGGCGGGGCGGGGTGGCGCTGGCGGACGTGGCCCGGCCATCCGCGCCGCGCCTGCTGGCGACCGCGCTGGAGGGGCGCTTCGCGCGGCAGGTGGCGCGCTTCGGCGACCGCCTGGTGGTACTCAGCGGCAACGCGACCATCGACGTGCTGAGTATCGCGGATCCGCGCGCGCCCGAGCACCTCGGGACGGTGCAGCTCG
The DNA here is from genome assembly GCA_029820915.1 of Candidatus Zipacnadia bacterium. Lineage (GTDB taxonomy): Bacteria > Armatimonadota > Zipacnadia > Zipacnadales > UBA5352 > JALGVA01. Next base: position 1,491 of record JALGUI010000602.1, read on the forward strand.
AACACTTCGGCCGGCAGATCGCGGAGCGGCTGCTCGCGGATCGCTACGTGGTAGTGGGCAACGGCTTCGGCGTGCGCATCATTGACCTGGAGGCCGAGGGCGGGCCGGCGCTGGCCTTCAGCCATGACACGCGCGCGGCGCTCGGAGTCTCGACGCAGGGCGTGGCGCTCATCGGCGACGTGCTGCTGCTGACCGGCTACCGGCAGTTGCGCACCTTCAGCCTGAGCGACCCGGCGGTGCTGCGCCCGCTGGGCGAGGCGCGGACGGAGCTGGCGCCGGTGCGGCTGACGCTGGGCGAGACGCGCGACCGCGTGACGCGGGCGTGGGCGGCATGCCCGACCAGCGGGGGCGTGGTGGTCGCCGACGCACGCGCGGACGGACAGATCGAGATCGTGCGCGAGATTGCGACGCCGGGGCACGCGTCTCGCGTAGCGGTCACGGGCGAGCGCATCCTGGTCGCGGACGGCTACGCCGGGCTGCACGTCTTCACGGCCGACTGAGGGGCCCTCACGCCTCATTCAGCCACAGGTCGATGTGGCGCTCGGGGTCGTAGGGCTTGCCCACGATGTCCGGGCGGCCGTCGCCGTCCATGTCCGCGACCTTGGCCTCGTGCGTCGGCACCCCGCGGCAGATGACCTGCTCCTCGAAGCGCCCGGCGCCGAGATTGCGGAAGATCAGCAGCCGCGGCTCGTGCGGGTTGCGCCCCAGACCCATCTCCGCCGTGAAGATGTCCGGGAGGCCGTCGCCGTCGAAGTCGGCGATGGCCAGGCTGTGCGGGTGGAAGAGATCAGCGCGCAGCACGCGCGGCTCGAAGTCGGGCGCGTGGCAGACCGCCAGCCGCCCCTCGTCGCTCTCGCCCTCGCATAGGACTATGTCGAGGGCGCCGTCACCGTT
>JALGUI010000603.1 GCA_029820915.1 Candidatus Zipacnadia bacterium
TCGAACTCCCAGACCAGGTTCATGCCGCTCTCGTCGCTCTTCCAGAGCTGCCGGGAGCCGTCGTTGTTGTAGATCAGCCGCGCCGACGCCTCCTTGCCGTAGATCTCGAGCCGGATGCCCTGCATGCCATGCGGCGTCGCCCAGCTCTCCACGTAGGCGCTGACCGCGCCGTTCTCGTGGCGCATGACCATGCACTCGGTGTCATCGCCGCCGGGAATGACGTCGCCGAGGGTGAAGCGATTCCCGATGGCCATCGTGTCGGTGATCGGCCCCACGTCCCACTGGAGCTGGTCCACGTAGTGGCAGCCGTGGCTCATGAGCGCGCCCATCGGGAACTCCTCGAGGCTCTTGCGCCACTCGGTCACGTGGTCGGGGTGCATGAACATGGTCGTCGAGCAGAAGGCCTGGTGGATCAGGCCCAGCTCGCCGGAGTGGCACATCTCGTTGAGCTTCTGGAACTCGGGCCGGTAGCGCAGCACGAAGGCGACCATGAAGACCACGCCCGCCTCGTCGGTGGCCTCGATCATCGCCTCGGCCTCGTCGAGGTCGCGCGCCATGATCTTCTCGCACAGCACGTGCTTGCCCGCTTCGGCGGCCATGATGGTCTGCTGCGCGTGCTGGCTCACCGGCGTGCAGATGTCCACCGCATCGACCTCGTCCAGCACCGCCGCCATGTCGGTGTGCCACCTGCAGCCGATCGCCTCGGCCTTCTCCTTCGCCTTGTCCTCGATCAGATCGACGCAGTAGACGATCTCCGAGCGCGGATCGGCCATGTGGCCGTTGATGTGCGCGCGCGAGATGCCGCCGCAGCCGACGATTGCGACACGGACCTTGTCCATCACGGTGCCTCCATTGCCCTGGCGGGCGCCCTGTCTTCGGTGACTGCGCCCGGTTCGCCGAGGGCGGCCCTCGTCCCTCCTCCCTTGCACGCGTGCGGGCGAAGAGGGCGCAGCGAAAGGTAAGAGCCTCCTCCGAGCGGAAGGTCTCGACTGCTACCGAATCACGGCGGCCGTCTGCCGCGAGCGATCCGGCACATTCCCGGGGTCGCGGCCGACTGGTCGCGGCCGCCCAGGCCGGCAGGTGAGAGACGATGCGCGTGCTTCTGACCGTGATACTGGCGGCCGCGATGGTCATCCCGCTCATGGCCCAGGACGTACCGAGGCCGCTGGCGACGACCGTTGCCTGGGAGACGCTGTGGAGCGCCGACGACACCGTCCGCCTCGCCATCGAGGACGCGCCCAGCAGAGCGACCCTGGCGCCGCCGGCCATCGCCGAGCGCGAGGGCTCTGCCACTTGTCTGCGCTTCAAGGCGTACCTGGGGCTCGACCGTCCCGGAGGGTGGAACAACTACCTGGCGATCCTCATCAACGACGAGGCGGTCGGGCGTCGCGGCGCGGACGGCTGGCCACGCGTCGTCAACCGCAGGCCCATGTTCGCGACGACGCACCCGCACTACCCGCAGGTCGAAGTCGTGCAGGAGCGCGGCGGCTTTCCATGTCTGCAGGTCTTCTTCGGCCCGCCCGAGCCCGGGATCGACGACGACGTGATGAGTGACAGGGAGGAGGGCTACTGGTACCTGCTCAACGTAGGCGACCTCCTGCGCGCCGACGGGCCGAACTCCCTGACGCTGGTCAACACCGCACTGGCCGAGTACTGGGGCGGCGAGCCACCCGGGGCGGGCATGCTCATCGAGGAGCTGGCGCTCGGCGCGGTCCCGCAGGCCGACCTGGACCGTCTGCGCAGCGGCCAGTACACGCGCCGCCGGCCACTGGACGGGCCGGAGTTGACGGGACTCGCCACCACCGTGCGGCTTGCCCCTGGCGGCGGGCTCCAGGTCGAGACGGGGGGCGACGTCTACTTCGTGGAGTCGGCCTTCTCCTTCCCGGGCGACCCGGCGATGGGCCACAATGAGCTGCAGTGCCTCCCTGAGGCGAGCGGCGAGGAGGGCTGGTCTCCCCGGTGCACGCTCGACGGCGACAGCCTGACGGTGCAGGCACGCGGCGAACACTACGATCTGCAGCGGACCGTCCGCCTGGCAGGAGGGCGGGTCGCCGTCGAAGACGCCCTCACCAGCCGCGCGGACGGCGTGATCGGCGTGGCGGTGCGCCACAATGTCATCACGCCCGACCCGCCGCTGCAGGTGCGGCTGAACGGCCTCGAGGCCGTGGCCCACGGCGCGGGCGCCTTCCCGGAGAACCCGACGGTCTTCGTGGCGCGAGAGAGCACGGGCCTTGGGCTGGTCGCGGAGGACAACGCGATGCGGCTGCAGATGGCCACGCGGGCCATCGGCAACGAGGTCAGCGCAAGCGCCCCGGGCATCGGGCTGTCGCCGGGCGAGACCTACACGCTACGCTGGGCGCTGTACCCCGGGCACACCGACTACT
>JALGUI010000604.1 GCA_029820915.1 Candidatus Zipacnadia bacterium
GGCTACGCGATCATCGGCGCGGCGGGGCCCAAGGACTTCTACGCCAAGGTGTGCGGCGCGACCCTCATCGCCGCCAGCGAGCCGGGAATCTACCGCTACGACGGCATCGACTAAGGAGCATTTCACAACCCCGCGTAGGTCGGGCACCCTTGCCCGACACGGCCGTTCCCATCTACAGGGGCATCGACCAGCAAGCGCTCAACAACCCCGCGTGGGTCGGGCATCCTTGCCCGACAATGCCGTTCCCATCGGTCATGAAACGGCTTCCAGGCGGGCATGGGCATGGGAGACGCGCCGCGGATGCCCCCTGTAGCCGTTGCCGTGGCCGCGAGGAGGGGCGGCGTTCCCACGCCGCCCGGCGGTTGCCGTCGCCTCGACCGACGCCGCTCAGTCCACCCGCAGCGCCACCAGCTCTCCGCCCCACGCCGCGATGACCGCCGCCGAGCCCGCGCCGCGCAGGTCCCCCGCGGTCAGCGCGCGCGGGAACGACGTGCGGACGGGGGCGTCCGCACCACGGACGACGGCCGGGCGGTAGCCGCCAAGTACCGCGCCGTCCGCGCCCAGCAGGTACACGGTGCCGTCATCACAGGCGGCGGCCAGCTCAATGTTGAGCGTCACGAGGCCGCTCACCTGCTCGGGCAACTCGGTGCGCCAGAGTAGCTCTCCCGCGCCGTCGAAGCCGTACACGCTGCCCGACTCGGACGAGGCCGCGACCACCGTGCCCGCAGGCGTGGGTGACAGGCCGACGATGCCGGTGACCGCGCCGCCGACGTTCGCCTCCCACAGCTCCTCGTTCGCGCCGCCCTTCACGCGGATGATGGCGTCATCCGCGCCGAAGAGCACCTCGGGCGTCCCGTCGCCGTCGAGGTCGAGCGCCGCGCACGCGGGCCAGTTCGGCCCGCCGCCCACGCTGCCGATCTTGCGGCCATCCTGGTCGAGCACGGGCGAGCCGTAGTACTCGCTGCCGGCCAGGATCTCGTCGAGGCCATCGCCGTCGATGTCGCCGGTGTCGCACACCGTGCAGGCGTGTGTGGTGTTGGTGCGCCACAACTCGGTGCCATCGCCGTCGAAGCCGTAGTGGTGCCAGTTGTCCGAGCCGATGACCACCTCGAAGGCGGCGTCATCATCGAGGCGCGCGCCACAGATCGACGCCACCGAGCCCGACCGCCCGTGGTAGCGCTCCATCTCGACCTCCCACAGCAACTCGCCCGCAAGGTCGTAGGCGCGCAGCTTCGCGTCATCAGCGCCCGACAGCAGCTCCGGCCGGCCGTCGCCCGTGATGTCGATGAAGCGGACCGCGCGGATCATGCCCTCGGCCGCGCGCTCCCAGGCCACGCGCCCGTCGGCGTCGAGCAGCACGGTGCGGCCGTCGTCGGTGCCGGCGGCGATCTGCGCGGGCGAGCTGATACCCCACAGGTCGGTGCAGGTCACCGGGCCGCCGAGGTCCGCGCGCCACGCGACCTCAAGCTCGCGCCGTAGCTCGGGACGCGTCAGCTCGGTGGGAGCCGGCGGCTCAGCGGCGGCATCGACCACCGACTGCACCCAGTCGGCGACGGCGTCGAAGTCGGCGCCCTCATCGCCCGGCGCGACCTGCAGATCATCGCCGCCGGCGGCGCGCTGCAGGCCGGGGATGCTCACCGCGGTCGCATCGGCGAACATGGCGCCGCCCGACGCCACCGCGAACATGGCCGCGTCGATGCGCGCCTCGCCCTGCTGCCATGGGCCCAGGCCCGCGATGGTCAGGGCTCCATCGCCGCCGATGATGGCGACGACGTTCGGCGCCACCGTGCGCGCCGCGACGCGCGGCTCGGGCTCCTGCCCGGTGTGGAAGAGATTCACGTAGCGGATGACATCGCCCACCTGCAGGTCGGCCTGCCGGTCCTGGTGCAGCACCTGCGTCATCTTCCCCGCGTGCGGGTAGTTCGCGTAGTAGCCGCGGTCGCCGCCGTGGCCGCGGTCCCAGGTCTCGCGCAGCGACATCCGCGAGCCGTCGGCGTTCTCGATGAAGAAGAACTCGCCATCCTGCTCCGCCCGCAGGCGGCTGTCTTCGATGTCCACGTCGCCGAGCGTCCGCCACACGCAGGTGGCGCGGAAGTCGCCCGGCTCGAGCGCCTTCAGCTCATCGAAGACCACGAAGCCTTCATCGCCCCAGATGATGCTGCGCGTCCAGTCGGTTCCGGCATACTGCGGCGCGCGCGCCTGCACCATGCCGACGTCGCCGAAGTCGGCCTCGCAGGTCAGCTCGGACAGCGGCGGGACCGGCGTCGTCTCGCCGTCGCGCGAGAGCATGATGGAGTTGTGCCACTTCGCGGTGGCGCGGATGTAGTCCATGTCGCACAGCCACAGCCGCCCGTTGTCGGTGAAGCGGATGATGGCGTTGGC
>JALGUI010000035.1 GCA_029820915.1 Candidatus Zipacnadia bacterium
CTGCGCAGGGAAGGCCCGTTGAGGCTGAGCGATGGCCGCCTCATCGACGATGCGCTGGTCGGGCGGAGCAAGCACTGGACGGAGCGCTTCGTGTGCGTGGACTGGGATGGAGACGGCCTCATCGACATCGTCTATAGCTGCGCGGGCTCGGAGCCCGGCGCGGGCAGCATCTTCCTGCTGCGCAACTGCGGCGCCGCGACGAGCCCGGTCTTCGAGCCGCCGGTGACGCTGTGCTGCTTCGGGGAGCCCATCAACATCACCATCCACGGTCCGCATCCGTGGGTGGGCGACCTGACCGGCGATGGCCGGCCGGACATCGTGGCCTGCGTGGAATGGAGCGTCTACCCGTTCTACTCACACGCCGCCATCGCCATGGCTCGGCGGCCCGCCTTCAGCCTCGGGCCGGTCGAGCTGGTTCCGGTCGAGGGGTAGACGGGGCTGCGAGTCAGGTCGGCTGAGGCCGCCGGACGAGGACGGCATGCCGCGGCCGGGCGGGAAGCGCGCGTCGCCGCCCGCGTCCGGGACGTCGTCGGGCTCCGTGGTGCGGAGCGTGGCACCGGCCTCCATGAGGCCGTCGCGCAGTGCATGTGCGATGTTGCGCACGTGGTCCCCGATCTTCTCGTAGTTCATCAGCGTGTCGAGGAAGATGACCCCTGACAGCATCAGGCACTCGCCGTTGCGCGCGCGCTGCATGTGCGCCACGCGCCCCTGTTCGGTCGCCCGGTCAACCCTGTCCTCAAGTTCCAGGATGCGCGCCGGGATCTCCCTGTCTCCGCCACTGAAGGCGCTGATGCTCAGTTCGAGCATCTCATCGACCATCGCCGCCATGTCGAGCACGTCGGCGTCCGCGGCGTCGCTCCACACCAGGTCCTCCCGCAGGCGCTGCTCGGCCAGCTCGATCAGGTTCTTGCAGTGGTCACCGATACGCTCGAGGTCGTTGGTCACGTGCAACATCGCCGGGACCTGGCGGGAGATGTGCTCCGGGATGTCCTCCTCCACCAGGGCGATGAGGTACTTGGTTATGCTCTCCTGCAGGTGATCGATGGCCTCGTCCTCGGCCCGGAGGTCGTCGAAGTCGGCCCGCGCGGGCTGGAGCAGCACCTCCGTGCAGTCGCGCACCAGCGTGCGGCATGCGCGCGCCATCCGGCCCAGCTCCTGGAGCGTGGCCCCGGCGGCCGCGACCGGTGTCTCCAGCAGACGCCTGTCGATGTGCACCGCCTCCACAGCGCGGCGCCGTCGATCGGGGATCCACCGCTCCAGCAGCTCGGCGAACCAGCGGTTGAAGATGAGGAAGAGCAGGGCATCGAGCACATTGAAGAGCGTGTGCGAGTTCGCCACTTGCCGCTGCAGAGCCGCCTGGTAGGCGCTGGAGCCGACATCGATACCCTCGGCCGGCGGCGACAGGGACAGCACCACGGGCGTGAACCACTTGAGCAGGATCAGGGCCAGGACCACGCCGACGACGTTGTGTATGGTGTGCGCCCATGCCGTCCGCCGCGCCGTGGGCTGGGTGCCGAGCGACGCGATCTGCGCGGTGATGCAGGTGCCGATGTTGTCGCCCAGCATCAGCGCGATGGCCGCCTCGAGGGTGATCAGGTTGTGGGCGGCCAGGGCCATGGCGATGCCCAGCGAGGCCGAGCTGGACTGGATCGCCATAGTCACGATCGCCCCGGCGACGACGGCCAGGATGAGGTTGTGGCTGAAGCTCGTGAAGAGCTGGACCGCCAGCTCGCTCTCCTTCAGGCTCTCCACCGACTCCTTGAGCAGTAGCAGCCCGAGGAACAGCAGCCCGAAGCCCAGGATGCCCTGGCCGAGGTTCCTGACCACGCGGCGCTTGGCGAAGTAGCTCAGGGCGAAGCCGACGGCGATGGCGGGCAGGGCCGCCCGCGTGATCTGGAAGGCCATGATCTGGCCCGTCACCGTCGTGCCGATGTTGGCGCCGTAGATCACGCCCAGCGCCTGGCGGAAGGTCATGAGCTGGGCGTTCACGAAGCCGACCGTCATCACGGTGACGGCGCTGCTGCTCTGGACTATGCCCGTGACCACCGCGCCGACCAGGCAGCCCAGCCAGGCGTTGCGGGTAAGTGCGGCGAGGATCCTGCGGATGGCGGTGCCGGCGGCGGCCTCCAGGCCGTCGCCCATGATGCGGATGCCGTACATCAGCAGCGCCACGCCGCCGAGCGTCCCGGAGATGATGCCGAACCAGTCGATGCCGGTCACTGCGTGCCTCACGTGCCGCCCGGCGTCGGTGCGTCCTCGTCGCTCGCGCCGCGGCAGCGGTGGCGGTTCGGATGCGGTGGTCGAACGACGTGAGAAGAGGATCCAGTGGCGTTCCCGCCCGACGCCCCCGGCGCCGGGTCCTTCCTGACCTTGCGCGCTCGTTCCCCGTCGCCGACCTCACGACCTGCACGCTGGCGTGCCCCGGCGCCGACCGTCCCGGTGAAGGGCCTGCGGACAGGTCAGGCGAACTGGCCCGTCGTCAGGCAGGTCAGGACAGGCAGCTCAGGAGAGGGAGGGTCCAGCGTGAAATGGGGCATTGTCGCCGGCATCAGGTTCGGCGACGACATCGAGGAGTCGTTCCGCACCGCCGGCGAGATCGGCTTCGACGGCATCGAGATCCCGTTCAACGCCCTCGACTACGAGACCGAACTGATCTTCAGCCGCGAGGGCGTGCGGCGCCTGCTGCGGCTGGCCGAGCGGTACGGCCTCGAGATGCCGTCGTGCATCGCCGGGCGCTACAACCGCCGCGGCTTCCCGGACGACGACCCACAGGTGCGTGAGGAGGCCGCCGGGTTGATGCTGCACCTCATCGATATGTGCGCGGAGGCCGGCATCGGCCGCATCCTGACGGCCTTCTTCGGCGACCAGGAGATCGTCACCGACGAGCAGGTCGAGCGCGTCGTCGAGGGCGTCGGGAGATGCGCGCCGAGGGCCGAGAGCCGCGGCGTCACACTGGCGCTCGAAGGGACGGTCACGGCGGAGATGTGGCTGGATATCATCGCGCGCATCGGCTCGGAGGCCATCGGCGTCTACTACGACGTGGGCAACGCCGTCTGGCTGGGCTACGACGGCCCGGCGGAGCTGAGGGCTCTGTCGGCGGCGGGCGCGCTCAGCCAGATCCACGTCAAGGACATGACCGTGGGCAAGCAGAACGTGCCGCCGGGCGAGGGCGACGTGGATTGGGACGCGGTCGGCGCGGCGGTGCGCGAGATCGGCTGGGACGACTACCTGGTGCTTGAGACCCCCAGCACCGACGACCCGCGCGAGGACTACGCCCGCTATCTTGAGTTCCTGCGCGGGAAGATCGAGGCGTAGACCTGCGCCGGTCGAGGAGATGGCGATGAGGCAGGTCGGTCCGAGTGAGGCGATGGGGCACAAGTACCCCGAGTGGGTGATCCTGGTGGTCGCCCGCGACGGGCAGGGCAAGCCGAACCTGATGCCCGCGGGCTGGGGCATGATCTGCTCGGGCGACCCGCGGCTCGTGTGCGTGGCCATCGCGCCCGGCCGCTACACGCACCGGTGCATCGAGGAGACCGGCGAGTTCGTGTTCGCGTGGGCCGGCGAGGGCCAGGCGGAGCTGGTGAAGCACTCGGGCTCGTGCTCCGGCGCGAAGGTGAGCAAGTTCGAGGAGTTCGAGATCCCGACCGCCGAGCCGGTGGCGATTGGCGTGCCGCTGCTGGCCGAGGCCGCCGTCAACCTCGAGTGCACGGTCTGGGCGGCCTATCCGGCCGGCGATCACACGATCTTCGTGGGCGAGGTGGTCGCCGGGCATCTGCCCGAGGAGCCGGTCGCGACGCTGCTCAACTTCAGCGGCAAGTTCGCGCCCGGCGCGCCGGCGGTCGAGCCCGAGTGACCAAGCGGAGATAGCCGACCGACGAAGGGTGATTGACGATGACGGTGATGGAGGCGATCGGCCGCCGCTTCAGCGTGCGCAAGTTCAAGCCGTACGAGATCGAGGACGACAGGCTCGAGCGGGTGCTGGAGGCCGCGCGCCTGGCGCCGTCGGCGCGCAACCTGCAGGAGTGGCGCTTCGTCGTGGTGCGTGAGCCGCGGATGCGCGCGGCGCTGGCCGAGGCGTCGAACGGGCAGGGCTTCGTCGGCGAGGCGCCGGCCGTGATCGTGGCCTGCGCGACCTCCACCGAGCACGTCATGTCCTGCGGCCTGCACTGCTTCCCCATCGACGTGTCGATCGCGATGGCCTACATGACGCTGGCGGCGGCCGAGGAGGAGCTGGGGACCTGCTGGATCGGCGCCTTCAACGCCGACAAGGTGAAGGAGCTGCTCGGCATCCCCGAGGGGGTCATCGTGGTGGGCCTGCTCCCCATCGGCTACCCGGACGCCGAGGCGCCGAGCAAGACGCGGTTGGCGATGGACGAGATCGTCATGCCTGAGCGCTGGCGCGACTGACGCACGCCGCGCCTGCGCTCAGCCCTCGTGGATGATCGGCCCGCGATAGGCGATGCCGCGCTCGACGCGCTCCTCATGCTTGGCCATCATCTTGCGCAATAGCGCGTCCGGCTCGTAGTCGCTGACGATGTCGGCGCCCGTCTCCTTGTTGATGACGCGCAGCAGGTCCGGGATGTGGTCGGCGACGCCGCCCGTGCCGGTCAGCGCCCCGATCAGCCGCGCCTCGTCGTAGGCGATGGCGAACTCCCCCAGCGTCCCCGAGCGCCCGCCGATCACCACCACGGCCGCACAGGTGCGGATGATCTCGATCTCGCGCCCCATCAGGCCGCTGCCCGTGAAAACGAGCGCATCGTACTCCTCCCACGGTGAGCCGTAGACGTCGCGGTGCTCGTCGAGGGACAGGGCGGGGGAGATGCCGAGCACCAGCCCGCCCAGCTCCTTTGCGCCCAGGACCGCCTCGTGCGGCAGCCCCGGCGCGGCGCCCGTGACCACGATGATGTCGTGACTCGCCAGGCAGCGCCCCATCTGGCGCGCCCTGTGAAGCACCTCGGGGGCGAGCTCGCCACCCGCCGAGCCCACGACTCCGACCTTCATTCGCATGCCCATCGCTCCAGTCCGTGCCGCCTCATGATCGAGCGGCCGACCCCGCCGGCCGCTGCGGCGCAGGTTCGCGGTGTGCCCGCGCACGGCCTTCCCGGCCGCGGTGAGCACCTTGACGCTCCCGGGTGCGTTTGTTAGAATAATGGCAGAGTACAGAGTGGGGCAGTGGCGCAGTGGGAGCGCGTCTCCTTGGCATGGAGAAGGTCGCGGGTTCGACTCCCGCCTGCTCCACCACAGAGTACTGAGCGTCGGCAGCACACGTTGCCGGCGCTTTTCGTTTAAGAAAGCGGCGCTCTGGGAGGACAAGTGCCCCCGCGCGCGGAAAAGCGAAGTAGAGACGAAGTTGCCGCCGGCCCGCAACGAACCCGGGGGAAAGAAGGAGGCCGTGCGCAGTGTTGGATTGGCAGGAGATCGTGCTTGAGGCCGCCGAGATCAAAGCCTCCGACGTGTTCTGGAAGGCGGGCGCGCACCCGCACGTGCGCGTGCAGGGCAAGGTCGTGCGCTGGGACCACCATCCGGTCGTCAGCGCCGAGATGACCGAGGCCATGGCGGAGGAGCTGATGACCGAGCGCCAGTTGGCGCTCTTCGAGGAGGTGCCCGAGCGCGATGTGGGGCTGACCATCGGCGAGGCCTGCCGCCTGCGCATCAACATCTTCCGGCAGCAGAACACCACGGGCCTGGTCATGCGCATCATTCCGCTGGACATCCTGACCGTCGAGGACCTCGAGCTGCCCGCGATCCTCAATGAAATCGCGATGAGCCCGCAGGGCGTGGTGCTGGTGACCGGGCCTACGGGCTGCGGCAAGTCCACGTCGCTGGCGGCGATGATCGACCACATCAACGAGAACCGGGCCGCGAACATCGTGACCATCGAGGACCCCATCGAATACGTGCATCGGGACAAGAAGAGCATCATCAGTCAGCGCGAGGTCGGCATCGACACCATGAGCTTCTCGGACGCCATGAAGTACGTGGTGCGCCAGAGCCCGGACGTGATCCTGATCGGCGAGATGCGCGACGTTGAGACCATGCAGGTGGCGATGCAGGCGGCCGAGACCGGCCACCTGGTCTTCTCCACGGTCCATACCTCCAGCGCGCCGGAGACGATGGAGCGTATCATCAACATGTTCCCGCCGCACGACAAGGCGCAGATTTGCCTGCGCATGAGCAATGCGCTGCGGGCCATCCTGTCGCAGTCGCTGGTGCCTCGGGCCGGAACGGAGGGGCGCGTGGCGGCGATGGAGGTGCTGGTCGCCAATCCGACGGTGGCCAAGCTCATCGAGGAGGGCAGGCCGGGCGACACCTACGCGGAGATGCAGAAGGGTGCGTACTGGGGCATGCAGACCCGGAACCAGGCGCTCCTGGAGCTGTACACGGAGGGGACAATCTCCGCCCGAGACGCGCTGTTCTACGCGGGCAACTACACGGAGATGCGCCAGATGCTGCGCCGGGTCGATCCGGGAGAGGCCGAGCAGGCGGTGCGCGACCAGCCCGGGATCGGCGGTGGGGTCGGCGAGGTGCCCGAGGCGCAGAAGGCGGCGCAGGAGGCCGTTCGGGGCGGGCCCCGCTCGGTCTCGGCCGACGGGGACGGCCGCAGAGGCAGGCGCGCGCGACGCGAGCAATAGACGACCCGGTCCGGCCGCGGCCGGACCGTCCAGGTACCGGACAGGAGACCGTAGTGCCAACACCGCGTGGCGAGGGGATCAGAAATGGGTGAAGACTACGTTCGCAGAACGATGAAGGCGCCGCCGGAACTAACGGCGGCCGCCGGCCGCGTGATGGACGGAGAAGTCGTCCATCTGCTCATGGAGGCGTGCGAGGCCCTCGAGGCCTCCGACCTGCACCTTACCACGGGCGAGCCGCCCATCTTCCGCCTCCACGGCAAGCTCTACCGAACCGAAGGCTACAAGGAGTTGACTCACGAGGACACTACCGGGGCGACCACGTACCTCATGGGCGAGGACTCCCCCACGAACCGCTACTGGCAGGCCTTCCACGAGAGCGGCGGCGCCGACATCGCCGCTGCTCTCGCGAGTGGTGCTCGTTTCCGCGTCAGCGTCTTCCAACAGAAGGGCGACCCGGCCATCGCGCTGCGACTCATCCCGACCGAGACCCTGACCTTCGAGCAGCTCGGCCTGCCGGTGGCCCAGGTCCAGGAGATGCTGTTCAGGCCGCGCGGCATCATCCTGCTGACCGGGCCCACGGGCTGCGGCAAGACGACGACCATCGCGTCGATGATCGACTTCATCAACCGTGAGCGGGACACGCACATCATCACCATCGAGGACCCCATCGAGTACTTCCACGAGGGCAAGCGTTCCATCATCAACCAGCGGCAGGTGGGGGTGGACGTGTCCAGCTTCTCCGAGTCCGTCACCCGCAACATGCGTTCCGACCCGGACGTGATGCTGGTGGGGGAGATGCGCGACCTCGAGACGATGCGCTCATGTCTCCAGGCTGCGGAGACCGGCCACCTTGTGCTCTCGACCCTGCACACGGTCAGCGCGCCGAAGACGGTGGACCGCCTGGTAACGGCCTTCCCGTCCGCCGAGCAGGAGGAGATCCGCGCCATGACCTCCACCTCGCTCATGGCGGTGTTCTCGGAGGAGTTGATCCCGAAGAAGGACGGCAAGGGGCGCATTGCGGCCTACGAGATCATGGTGGGCGAGGCGGGCGGCTCGCCGGCCATCGGCAACCTCATCCGAGAGCGCAAGACCTCCCAGATGCGCTCGACCATCCAGAGCAGCAGGCACCTGGGCATGCAGCTTCTGGAGTTCCACCTGTCCCGCCTGGTGCGGGATGACCTGATCGCCTTCGAGGAGGCGTACAACCGGGCCAACCAGAAGTCGGACCTGCTGCAGTTCCTCGACGACTACCCGATCCCCGACGAGTATCGCGCCGCCGCGGAGCTTGCCGATGGCGGGTAGTGGCATGGTGAGACACCTGCGCGCCGCCACGAGCGCGAGAGGAGAGGGCCTGAGTGCAACGGGGCAGGGGTAGCAGCGGTGCATCCGCTCTGGGCATCGACCTGATGACGAAGGTCGTGGCCTGGTCCATGACCGGGCTGAGGCTCTCCGTCCTCGCCTTCGTCATCAGCACCGGCTACGTGCTCTACGGCGTTTACGGCGGTCACCTGTCGCAGGGAGTCGAGCCGCGCATCCTTGACAACCTGCGCATCATGGGGCAGATCATGGCCGCCAGTGGCGCGCTCGGCGCGATCTGCCTGGTCATCGTTACCTATGAGGAGGTGGCCTACACCGCCGTCGCAGGCATCCTCGGCCTGGGCTACATGTTCGGCTTCCCCTTGATGGTCGCCGGACAGGTCCAGAGCCAGGCGCAGCAGGCCGGCGAGACCATCCTGAAGTGGTCCAACGCCACCGGCGAGGTGATGCTGGTCATCGTCGGCCTGAGGATGCTCCATGAGATCGTCAACTTCATCAAGGAGGCGCCCAGGCGTCGCGAGAGGCTGGCCGAGGAGCAAGGGCTCGAGAAGCCCAAGTACGTGTCCAGAGGGCCGATCTGGCGGCTCTCGCGCTGCTGGGAGATGCCGTACTGCCACGAGGCCATCAAGGAGATGTGCCCGGCCTACCAGGCGCGCAAGAACTGCTGGCGCATCGGGCGGGGGTGCAACTGTGATCCCTACCTGATTGAGTCGCTACTGCGCCGGGGGGCGGGCAAGGAGATCAGCCAGCAGGACGAGGTCTACATGCGCTCCGACCTCGCCGGCGGCCGCCAGGCCGGCGGCGAGCGCACCCGCGAGTGTCGGGACTGCCCCATCTTCAACGAGCACCAGCGCGAGAAGTTCCGGGTCCTCAACCCCGTGTTCATCGCCGCCACCATCCTCGGCCTGGTCGCGGCCTACCCGGTCATGCGCGGGCTCTACGCTGCCTTCATCGCCTCCACGGCGCGCGTTGCCGAGAAGTTCGCCTTCGGCACCCAGGTGCCGGTAGGGCAGTGGATCCAGCGGCTCGACAGCCCGGCGGTGTGGGTCTTCTTCTGCATCATCGTCGGCCTGCTCGCCCTCTCCTACGTGCTCAAGGCCATCGAGTGGGCGATTCTCGTGCGCAAGATCGTGTAGGCGCACGGCCGCGCAGGGAAACGGTGCACGCCCGGGAGACATCGCCCGGGCGTCACCATGTACCGGCCAGGTGAAGGGGCTGGTCGCTACTGTGTCTCGACGATCGCTATCGCGCGGACCGTGGTGCCACCGCGGTTGTCCGAGGCGCTGACCAGGATGATGCCCTGGTCGCCGCGATCAACGGGCACCTCGGCAGTGAAGTGGTTGCTGCGGTCGAGCTCGACCCGGCTGCCGTTGATCGTGACCGTCGCGCCCGGCTCGGAGACTCCGGTGACGGTCAGCACGTCGGCGCCGGCCGGCGGCGCCACCTCCGGTCCGACGTCAAGGTCCAGGCGCGGCCCGATGATCCCGGTCTGCTCCTCCCAGTCGAGCACCTCCTGCGGCCGGTCGGTGACCGACGGCTCGCCACCGATCGCCGTGACCTCCTGGCCCGCGCCGACGCTCGCGGCGCCCACCTGCCCGACGATCGCGACCTCTCCCTCGTGGACGGCGACTCGGGTGACGCCGCTCTCGTCCACCTCAACGAAGAACACGGTGCCGCGCACGCCCGCGGTCGCGGTCGGCGTGCGGATCTCGAACTTGCTCCTGCCGCCCAGTATGGTCAACACGCGTACCCAGATGCGGCCGACGTCCAGGTCGAAGAGCGAGGTCGTGGCCCTGGTGCTGGTGTTGAGCGTACACTTGCGGACGCGGACGCTTGTCTCGGGGCCCAATCGGACCCGGGAGCCGTTCACCCAGTTGAGCGTCACGCCGCTACCGGGGCCGGTCCTGACCGTGTAGCCGGCCAGCACATGCTGCTTGTCCCCGAGCGGCTTGAAGTCCGCGTCACCGCGCGCCTTCACGTACACCTGCCCCGCCACTTCACTCACCGACGCAATGCGCTGGACGATGACCAGCGACTGCATCATCATCACACCGATGAAGATGAAGATAGCGAGAACGCCCACCAGCAGCAGCGCGGATTTGCGCATCACGCGTTCCCCGTCTATACTGCAAATGTCGTGTAATACGATGCGGAGAGCCGTCGGGCTCCCACGCACGTAATACCCTGCCGGGAGGGGCCGTAAACCACGGCGGGCGGCGCCCGAGGCCGGCCATGGCACACACCATGTCATCGAATACTGAGGTGCGCAGGCGCCTCACACTCGTGATCGGCGCCATCGTGCTCGCCGTGCTGGTTCTACGCTTCTGGCCCTCGCTCACGCTCCTCGACCGCATCGAGTTGCGCACCATGGACTGGCGCTTCGCGCAGCGCGGCCCGCACGAGCCCGACCCGCACATCGTCATCGTGCACGTTGATGAGGGAAGCATTGCGGAGATCGGGCGCTGGCCATGGCCTCGTGCCCGCTTCGCCGATATCATCCGCTCTCTCGCCAGTTCAGGTGCGAAGTGCATCGTTTTCGACATATTCTTTGCCGATCCCGACACCTCTCCCGGCGGCGCTGAGTCCGACCGGGAGCTGGTGCGCGCCACCGCGGAGGCGGGCATCGTCTATCACGCCGCCTTCGGCCACGCCGCCGATACGCAGGGCGACGAGCGCTCGGCCGGGGATCTGGCCGCGCAGAGCTGGTCGGACGCGCGAGTGCTCGAGGCAACCGGGGTCAACGCGGTGGCCGGCATCTTCGAGCTCGGCGACGCCACGCCGCCTCTGCCCGGACTTGTCAGGGCCGCCGCCGGGGTCGGCTTCGTGAACGTGGTGGACTCCGGCGACGGCGTCTACCGGCACACCTTCCCGGTCGTGCTCCACGAGGGCAGGCTCTACCCGTCGCTGTCGCTGGCGGCAGGCGCCGCCATGCTGGGCGTCGAGCCCGGCGAGGTGGTGGTGCGGCCGGGGCGCGCGGTGGATCTGGGCGGGCGTCGGCGCATCCCCATCGACCGGATGGGACGCACGCTCATTGACTTCGCCGGCGGGGCGGGCACCTACCGGTACCTGTCCGTCCGCGACCTGCTGGCAATGGTCGAGAGCGACCCCGATGCCGCCCGCGAGCAACTCGAGGGCAAGATCGTGTTCATCGCGGTGAGTGCCCCCGGCCTCTACGACTTGCGCGCCGGCCCCTTCGACACCGTATACAACGGGGTCGAGACCCAGGCCAACGCTCTCGCGAACATCCTGGAGGGCCGCTTCCTGCGCCAGGCGCCGGGCGAGAGCTGCGTCATCATCGTGATCGTGGTCGGCATCGCGATGCTCCTCGCATTGTCGCGGCTCCGGCCGACCTGGGCCATCGCGCTCGCGGCAGGGGTACTCCTCGCCTTCAACTGGCTGTGCGTCGCGCTGTTCGGCCGCGGCCTGGTCGTGGACATGGTGGCCCCGGACCTGGTGATGATCGGGTCGGTGATCGCCGCGCTGGCCCTGCGGCTGCTGGGGGCGGAGAGCGAGCACGAGCGTGTGCGGGGGGCGCTGTCGCGCTTCGTGCCGGCGGCGGTCATGGACCGCGTCGTCGAGGAGGACTCCGACGCCCTCCTGCGCGGCCGGCGCCGCGTGGTCACCGTCATGTTCGCCGACATCCGCAACTTCACCATCAAGTCCGAGCAGATGCCGCCCGAGCAGACCGTGGAGCTGCTCAACCGCTTCTTCTACCTGGTACACGAGACCATCTGGGAGTTCGAGGGCACGCTCGACAAGTACCTCGGCGACGGCCTGATGGCCTTCTGGAACTCGCCGGCGGACCAGCCCGACCACGCGCTGCTGGCGGTGCAGACCGCCGTGCACATGCAGCGGCGCATCGAGCACAACCAGGCGGAGTGGGAGTTCCACGGCATGCCCGAACTCGCCGCCGGCATCGGCATCAGCACCGGCGAGGTCGTGGTCGGCTACGTCGGCACCGGCGAGCGCATGCAGTACACGGCCATCGGGGCGCACGTGAACCTGGCCGCGCGGCTCGAGGCGATGACCAAGGAGGTGGGGGCGAGGACGCTCATCAGCCAGAGCACGTACGAGCAGGTCGCCCATGCCATCGAGGCGCGCCCGCTCGGGCCGGTCGAGGTCAGGGGCTTCTCCGAGCCGGTCGAGGTCTACGAGGTGCTCGAACTCAAGGGCGGGTAGTGCTGAGTTGCAGAAGTGGGCGCATGTTCATCGAGCTTGCTCGCCTCACCCCGCGGCCCCCTCTCCATGCCGGCTATGCATTACCCACATCTCGGGCGGGGTCGGTGCGTCTGCGCCGCACGTCGTTGTCGTACGGAGGGGCTGCCCGAGCGTCGGACCCCGCCCAGGGGCGGGGTCCGCGCGAGGGTGAGGCGCGCCAGCGCCTCAGCTTCCATGCCAGCCC
>JALGUI010000605.1 GCA_029820915.1 Candidatus Zipacnadia bacterium
CGCCTCGCCGGTGATCCTGCCGATGGTCCGCGCATCCCCCGATGCCTCGACCAGCTTCATGGTATGCCTCCGCTTTCCGATGCGCCGCCATCGGCCGTTGTCGTTCATGGAGAGGCCGGACCCCGTTCCGGCCTGTGCCGTTGTCGTTGCCGATGCGGTCCGGAGGGACGGCGTTCCGCAGACTGCTTCACAGTCTGACGCCGCCCGGCCGTTGGTCGTTGCCGTTACCGCCGCTTCGGTTGTCGTACGGAGGGGCGAGCTTCCTTGCTCGCCCGCGCGGTTGGCCGTCGTCGTTCGGAGGGCGGCTCTTCAGAGCCGCCGCCGTCGCCGTGGCCGTTCACGTCCCTACGTGCGTCACGGCGCACGGGCAGGAGTGCCCGTGCCACGGGACGGCACGGCCACTCGCCGTTGCGGGCGCCGTACGGAGCGACCGTGCAGCGTGTCAAGTCGCGCCGCCGCTTCGGTTGTCGTACGGAGGGGCGAGCTTCCTTGCTGGCCCGCGCCGCCCGGCCGTTGCCTTGCCGCGTGTCACGCAGGCGGCGCGCCGCACCCGCCCGGCCAGAACGCTATCGCGAACAGCGCCGCCACGATCGCCAGCGCCAGCACCATCGGCCACGTGGGCCGCCAGTGCGCCTGGCCACGCCGCTTGCGCTCCTCCTCGCCGGGGAGCTTCCGCTTCCAGCGATCCGGGAAGTCCATCGGCTATCGCTCCCCTACCACCGCAGTTCCGAGGGCGGCACTGGGCTCTCGTTCTCCTCGATGCTCTCGACCTGGCCGCTGCGCAGGCGGATCACGACATCGCCCATCTGGCCGATCGCCGCGTTGTGCGTCACCATCAGCACCGTCAGGTCGTCCTCGTCGGAGACCTCGCGGATGAGCTGCAGCACCAGCAGCCCCGTCTCGTAGTCCAGGTTCCCCGTCGGCTCGTCGCCCAGCAGCAGGTACGGGCGCTTGACCAGCGCCCGCGCGATGGCGACGCGCTGCTGCTCGCCGCCCGACAGCTCCGCCGGGTAGTAGTCGAGCCGCTCGCCCAGCCCGACGCGCTCGAGCAGCGACGCCGCCTCGCCCTCGTTCCCGGCCAGCTCGCCCACCAGCTCGACGTTCTCGCGCGCAGTGAGGGTGGGCACCAGGTTGAAGAACTGGAAGATGAAGCCGACGCGGCCGCGGCGGTACTCGGTCAGCTCCGGCTCGACCAGCGCGGAGACCTCCTGACCGTCCACGAAGACCCGGCCGGAGGTGGGCACGTCGAGGCCGCCGATGAGGTTGAGCAGCGTGGTCTTGCCCGAGCCGCTGGGCCCGAGAAGCACCATGAGGTGGCCCTCGGGCACATCGAAGCTCGCGCCGCGCAGGGCGCGGACGGTCACCTCGCCCATCTGGTAGTGCTTCTGCAGATCGCGCACGGACACGGCGACGTTGTTCACTCGGGGCCCTCTCTGCGCGCGGCGGGGCAGGGGTGCGTAGGGCTAGTGCCTGCTTGCGGTAGTTCGCGTACCGTCGTGCGGACCTCCCCCGCCGGCACACACGACGCGCCGGCACCCCGGAGATGCTTCGCATCTCGCGTTCCGGAGGGGGGATTAAGATATTTAGTCTCCGGGCTGACGGGCAGTCTACTTGCGCAGTTTCGTGTGCGCGTTCCGGAGGGGGGAATAAGATATTTAGTCTCCGGGCTGACGGGCAGTCTACTTGCGCAGTTTCGTGTGTTCTCCCCCTCTCCGGAACGGAGAGGGGGCCGGGGGGTGAGGTCAGGCATCCCGCCGATCGCTGACGGGCAGTCTACTTGCGCAGTTTCGTGTGTTCTCCCCCTCTCCGGAACGGAGAGGGGGCCGGGGGGTGAGGTCAGGCATCCCGCCGATCGTACGCCTAATCGCGCAACGAGGCACTAGGCGCCGGGCTCCTTGTCGGTCGTGCGCACGCGGTCGCCGTCGCCGATGTCCTCCTTGCCGTCCACGACGACCACGTCGCCGGCGCTCAGGCCGCTGGTGACCTGGGTCTGCACGTAGTTGTTGCCGCCCAGTTCCACGGCCACGCGCTTCACCCGCTCGCCCTCGACCCGGAAGACCCAGCGGCCCGTCTCGTCCTCGATGACCGCGTCGGCGGGGATCAGCAGCACGCCGCGCGCCACCACCGACTCGGTGGCCACGTCCACCTCCATCCCCGGCCGCAGCGGCCCCGGGCCCTCGGTCAGCTCGATGCGGGTGCGCACCACCTTGCCGCCCGTGCCCAGCTCGGTGCGCGGCGTGGCCGTGGCGTTGATGCGGTCGATGGTGCCGGGGACGGTGCGTCCGAGGTACGAGGGCAGGATGATCTCGACCTGCTGCCCCTCGCGGATCTTCGCGACGTCGATGTCGTCGATGAGCGCGGTGACCCAGACGTCGCTGGTGTCGGCGACCTGGAAGACGGGCCGGCCGGGCAGCGCCCCGTCGCCGGCATCGACGTAGCGGCGGCTCACCACGCCGTCGAAGGGCGCCTCGACGGTCTCGTAGGGCGTGAGCGCGCTCGTGCCGGCCGCGCCGGTGGGAGGCACGGTGATGCGGCACAGCAGGTCGCCGCGCGACACCCAGTCGCCCTCCTCGCGGTAGACGGCCTCCACCTGCCCCTGGACGGTGGGCGACAGCTCCGCCACCCGGGCCTCGACCTCGCCGGTCGCGGTGACGGTCACCGACAGGTCGCCGGTCGCGGCGGAGGCGACCTTCACCTGCGGCGGCCTGCCCGCCTGCCAGGCGATCAGGCCGACGATCACCACCAGCCCGCCGACCCACCACGCCCAGCGGTACGACCTCTTCCCGGGCTTCTCCTCATTGCTCATGGCTCGGATGTCCCTGCACGCGACGTCCCCTCCCGCGCCGACAGCATCACCGCATGGCTGAAGAAGACGCCATCAATGTGCCGGCGCGACAGCCCCAACTCCAGGCCCGGCGCCAGCTTCCGCTCGAAATGCCCGCGGCTGACGTGCAGCCAGGGCTCGGTGATCAGCGCGCTCCCCGGCGGCTGGCCACAGCCGCCCGGCGCCAGCGCCCCGGCCAGCCACCGCCACAGGCCCGCCACGTCGCGGACCTCGTGCAGCATCCACGACAGCAGCGCGAAGTCCAAGTGGCCCGCGATGGTCAGCGCGCCGACATCGCCCAGCACCGGCGTAAGCCGGGCGGTGGCGCGCGGGTCACGCTCGCACCGGGCCACGGCGCGGTCGAGCATCGCCTGCTGCGCGTCCACCAGGAGCACCTCGCCCTCGGCACCCACCAGCCGGCTCAGCGCTACGGAGTGAAAGCCGGTCCCGCAGCCGATGTCGGCGACGCGATCGCCCGGCCGCACGTGCGGGCCGAGCAGTCGCTCGGCGTCGTATAGCAGGCCGCGGAGGGTCCTGTCGAAGAACTCCACGAGCCACCAGGGCGCTCTGTGTGCCATGGGCCTATCCCGAGTAGATGGACCGCTGCTTGAAGTCACGCTCAAGGGAGATCGCAGAAGAAGTTCGCGACATCGGGGCGCCAGACCTTCCGGCGCGGGGCGAATCCCGCGGCACATGAAGCGGGGGCCGCCGGATGGCGGCCCCCGTCGCGCCCCGCCCGTTGGGCGGGGACCCCGCCCCTGGGTGGGGCTAGATCGGGCAAGGCGAGCTGCCGAAGGGGTCCCAGAACGTGTACAGCGGCGGGGAGTAGAAGTACTGGTCGTTGGTGCCGCCCCAGCCGTCGGGGTCCGGCCAGCCGTGGCCGATGGGGCCCACAGTGCTCTTGAGCCACTTGACGTGCCCGTCCACGAACGCGCAGACCCCGCCCTCGTTGTGGCGGTTGGTGCAGGCGTAGTACTGGGCACTCATTACGTACTGAGGGCCGCCGCCCGCCTGCTTGTCCGCGAGCATGAAGCTCTCCGCGGGGCGCTTGAAGGTGGCCATGCTCCGCGGAACATCGAAGTAGCTAGTTCGGCCGGTCGGGGGCAGACAGTTGGCCGGCATCCCGTACGCTACGCCGTAGCAGGACACCGTGGTGCTGGGGCACCGGAAGACTTGCGTGTTCTTCACGTACGGATAGACCATGAGGACCCACGAGTACCATCCCTGGTAGCTGCCATAGTAGTTGAAGTCGGTGCCCGGGACCAGCCGGGGGAACCCGTAGGTGGTC
>JALGUI010000036.1 GCA_029820915.1 Candidatus Zipacnadia bacterium
CCACCAGCGCCGCAGGGCCACGGCCACCAGGGCCGTCGCGACCAGTGCCGACACGACCGCGGCCCGTGACCCCGACAGCAGCATGCCGGCCGCGATGATGAGCACGCCCACCCCCCACCCCAACCGCCGCCATGCCGATCGATCGCTCAGCGCCGGCGCCAGCGCCAGCGGAAAGCCCACGATCAGCATGCCCGCGAACACCCCCGCGTTCCCGTAGAGCGACCAGAACCTGCCCTCGCCCGAGACTCCCGCCCGCCCGATGGCCGTTCGCGTGATGGCGCCGCCGACGAGCAAATCGCCCACGGTCAACGCCGCGAACACAATCACGAAGGTCGCAGTCGCTCGGGCGAACAAGCGGCACCGTCGCGGCTCGTCACACAGAGCCCGGGTCACGGGCGCGTAGGCCAGCCAGACGAAGCCCCAGCGCAGGAAGTCCCGGCCGGCCAGACCGGCGTCGCGCGCGTTGGGCATGGCCGCGGCCAGGCCCGCCAGGAACAGCAGGCCCGCCGCCGCCATCGGGCTGGACGTGTACCACCGATGCAGGAAGTCGCGCGGGCCCTCGGTGAGCGCCACATAGAGGAGTACCAGCAGTGCCAGCGCCAGCGGACCGTACGCCAGCGACTGGGCGTTCAGGCCGAAGATCACGTCGGTGAAGAGCGTGATCAGCAGCAGTGCAATCAGATAGAGGCCAGTTGCGATGACCATCTCGCCAGCCCGTCACGGGTGCTCGACGCGTGGCGTCCATCTTCTCCGCTCGCGCGCCTGGCGCCTGCCCCCAGCCGTCCCCGTTGCTGTCGCCGCTGCTGTCGTACCTGTCGTCGCCTTCGTTGCCTTCGTACCTGCCGTTATGCTACACTTCGCCGCAGCGGCGACGCCGACGAAGGGCCTGATGCCGATGTCTCTGGACGACCTGCGCCGCAGGATCGACGAGATCGACGAGGCCATCCTCGACCTGCTGCTCAAGCGGGCGCGTGTGGCCTCCGAGGTAGGCGGCCTCAAGGAGGCGAGCGACGCCCCGGTCTACGCGCCGGAGCGTGAAGCCCAGCTCCTGCGCCGGCTCACCGACCGCGATCTCGCCCCGCTTGACCGCGAGGCCGTGGAGGCCGTCTTCGGCGAGGTCATCTCCGTCTGCCGAGGCCTGCAGCGCCTGCCCGCCATCGCCTTCCTGGGCCCCGAGCACACCTTCACGCACCTGGCGGCCCGCAAGCGCTTCGGGAGCCGCGCGCGCTTCGCTCCCGCCGCGTCGATAGCCGATGTCTTCGACGCCGTACAGCGCGGCGGCGCCGACTTCGGCGTAGTGCCCATCGAGAACTCGACGGAGGGCGTCGTCGGCCTCACCCTCGATTGCCTGCTCGAGACCCCGCTGCGCATCTGCGCCGAGATCTACGTCCAGATCAACCACTACCTGGCCGCAGGGGGCGCCCTGGCCGACATCGCCCAGGTGCAGTCACACCCGCAGGTGCTGGCGCAGTGCCGGCGCTGGCTGCGCGAGAACCTGCCGGGCGTTGACCAGGTGGTCGCGGCCAGTTCCGGCGCCGCCGCCGAGATCGCGGCGGCCGATCCCTCGATCGCCGCCATCTGCACACGCCAGGCCGCCGAGGCTCAGGGCCTTACCGTCCTCGCCGACAGGATCGAGGACCTGGCCGACAACCGCACGCGCTTCTTCGTGGTCGGCAACATCGACGTGGCGCCCACCGGCCGGGACAAGACTTCCCTCGTCTTCACCACGCCGCACCGCGCCGGCGCTCTCTACAAGGCACTCGGCGCCTTCGCCGAGAACGTCATCAACCTCACGCTGATCGAGTCGCGACCCGCGCGCGGCCGCTTGTGGGAGTACGTCTTCTTCGTGGACTTTGAGGGCCACCGGCTCGATCCCGAGCCCTCGGCCGCACTGCAGCGTCTCGCGGACTTCTGCCCGCTGCTCAAGACGCTCGGCAGCTATCCGGCCGACCCCGCCTGACCCCCGTGCAAACGGGCAGGCGCCGACGGGGCGCCTGCCCGGTGGGAGTCGGCCGCGCGGCAGGTAGGTCAGGCCAGCTTCTGCCTCATCTCCTCCATCTTCTGGATGGCCGCCTGCCCCTCATCGCTCTTCGGGAACTCCCGCACCTCTTCAATGCGCTCCCGCAGCGCCTTGTGCTTGCTCAGGAACTCCCCCATCTTGTAGTGCCGCTCGATCTGCTGCGCGTCGGTACTGATGTCGGTGGACGAGCCCAGGAACGCGTCCAGCTCCTCCGGGCTGATCTCGGCCGTCCTGTCCGCGGTAACCGCCAGCTTCACCAGCGTCTCGTTCACCAGCGCGGGCCGGCCGGTGACCAGCACTGCGACCCGGTCGGCGGTGACGTCGATCAGGACCAGCCAGCCACGCAGCACGATGCTCAGGAAGGTGATGGGGAACAGCAGCACCTTCACGATGATGTTCGCTCGTCGCATGAAGTGGGCCACGAAGGCCATGCGCACGTGGCCCGACTTGATGTGACCCACCTCGCGGGCCACCAGCGTCGCGAGTTCGTCGTCGGTCGTCACCCTGGTCAACTCATCGCTCGCCACGATCGTGCCGGTCTTGACCGGCATGGAGAAGATGTACGGTGTGTCGTCCTCGAGCACGTACATCTCCGGCTCCGCCAGCCCCAGCAGCTTCGACTGCTCGGCCAGCATGGCCTTGAGCTTCGGGTGGCTCTTGTTGAGCACCCGCGCCGGCATCCCGGCCTCCTTGAGCTGCCTGCGCCGAGGCCGCACCGCCAGCCAGTTCGCCACCAGCCACGCCAACACTGAGCTGCCTGCGCCGAGGCCGCACCGCCAGCCAGTTCGCCACCAGCCACGCCAACACGGGATAGACCACGACGACGATCCAGGCCCAGTGCTGGTGATACAGCGACCCGCCCGGGTTGTTCTCGTTGTAGACCCCGAAGCGCGCGACCCAGTAGGCGGCGAAGACGAAGAACCCGAAGATCCCTATCACGCCCTCGAGGTAGATGCGCTTCTCCGCGGCGAACTGGTAGTCGGCGAGCGTCAGCGCCGTCTCGGTGGCCCTCTTCTTCCGTCTCTTGCTCACTCGCCGGGCCACTACTGATCTACGTGCTGGTCGGTGCTCGCCACCACCTCGAAGGTCACATCCTCCACGACCAGCACTTCCCCCTCCTGAGGCACGCGACCTGCCGTGCCCGTGAGGAATCCGCTCACCGTGCCGTGGTCCTCGGTAGAGATCGCCGTCCCGAGCTGCTCGTTCAGGTCCTCGATCCGCGTCTTCCCGGTCACCAGAACCTCGCCCTCTCCGGTGACCAGGATGTCGGGCTCGGGCAGGTCGTGCTCGTCCTCGATCTCGCCGACCAGTTCCTCCAGGATGTCCTCGATGGTCACCAGGCCCTCGGTGCCGCCGAACTCGTCGATGACGATGGCGATGTGCACCTTCTGCTCGCGCAGCTCCCACAACATCTCGTCCAGGCGCTTGGTCTCGGGCGCCAGGATCGGCGTGCGCGCCACCTCCGCAAGCCGCGTGTCCCGCTCGCCCCGGCTCAGGTCCATCAGGATGTCGTTGACGTAGACGACGCCCGTGATGTGGTCAATGCTCTCGGCGTAGACCGGAATGCGCGAGAAGCCCGACCTGACGGCAACCTCGACCAGCTCCTCCAGAGTCGCACTCCCGCGCATGGCGACGATATCGACGCGCGGCACCATGATGTCCCGCACCGTGCGCTCGCCCAGCCCCATCACCGAGTCGAGCATCTCACCCTCTTCGGGCTCCACCGTACCCTCCGCCTCCCCCAGGTCCGCCGCCGCCCTGATCTCCTCGGCGGTCACGAAGTGGCGCTGATGCGACCGGCTGATCCCGAACAGGCGCATGATCCCGGTGCTGACCCAGGTCATCAGCACCACCATGGGTGCGAGCAGCCGGATCAGCCAGGCCATGATGCCGGAGACGGCGCGGGCCGACGGACCCGGCCGCAGCGAGCCATAGGTCTTGGGCAACAGCTCCCCGAACACCAGAATCGTCGCCAGCATCGCGATGTGCGCGACGGTCTTCATCGCCCCCGCCATCTCCGCGTCCGCACCGTGGTAGTGATACAGCACATGCGTCATCAGGGTCGAGATGATCAGAACCAGTACGTTGTTGCACACGACGAACACATGCAGGAAGTCGCCGTGCTCGGTGATCGTCATCACCAGTTGCGCTTTCCGGTCGCCCCCCCGCGCCGCCGTCCGCAGCTCGTGCCGGCTCACCGCCAGCAGCGACGCCTCGGCCAGCGAGAGCGTGAAGCTGGCGGCGAGACACATGACGATGAGGGCGATCATCAGGCCGACCAGCGCGGTCATGACTCATCGCCGCCCCGGGCCGGGCTCGCCCGCTCGTCCGGGCGTTCGGCGATGCTAACCCGCGAGATGCGCAGGCCGGCCATCTCCTCGACCGTCAGCGTCATCCCGCCCCACTCGAAGCTCTCCCCCACCTCCGGGATGCGCCCCGCCAGCTCCAGGATCAGCCCGCCCAGGCTGTCGTACTCCTCCGTCGGCAGCGACTCGCTCACCAGGTTGTCCAGCTCGTGCAGGCCGATGCTCGCGTCGCACAGGATGTGCGAGGCGGTGCGCACGATCTCCGGCTGCTCGGTGTCGTACTCGTCCTGGATGTCCCCGACGATCTCTTCCAGCAGGTCCTCGACGGTCACCAGCCCCGCCGTCCCACCGAACTCGTCGCAGACGATGGCCATCGTGCAGCGCCCGACGCGGAGCTGCCGCAGCAACTCGTCGGCCGGCAGGCTCTCGGGCACGAAGTGCGGCGGCCGCGCCACCACCCGCACCGGCTTGTCCGTCTCCCCCCGTCGCACGTAGGGCAGCAGGTCCTTGACATGCAGGATCCCGGTAATGTGGTCCTTGTCCCCGGAGAACACGGGAAGCCGCGAGTGCTTCACCGCCATCGCCGCCGCGAGCGCCTCGGCCATCGCCGTGGTCTCATCGACGCAGATCATGTCCGGCCGCGGCGTCATCACCTGCGCGGTGGTCTGATCGCCGAAGTCCAGCGCGCCATGCAGCATCCGCCCGGTGCTCTGCGCCAGCGCCCCCTGCGACTGCCCCTCCTCGATCATCGCCTTGAGCTGCTCCTCGGTCACGGTTGGCAGCATGCCGTGACCGCCCAGCCCGGTCAGATACATCAGCCCGCGTACGATCAGTCCCAACAGCCCGACGATCGGGTACAGCACTACCGCGAAGGCGGCGATGACCGGGGAAGCGTACGTGGCGACCTGCCGGGTGTTGCGCACGGCAAACTGCATCGGCGTGGCTTCGGCGAACATCAGCACCAGCACCGTCATCACGACCAGCGCGATCAGCGAGGCGAGGCCGGGGCCGAGACTCTCTCCCCATGCATCGAGACTCAGCTTCACGGCGAGGTGCTCCGCCCAGTAGTAACCGCCGGTGATACCGACGAGGATGGTCGCGAGCGCGACCGACCGGTGCTCCTGCAAAACGAGGAGAATCCTGCCCAGCCGGGACCCAGACTCGGCGCGCTGCCTCACCCAGGTGCGGGGGACACCGAGGAATGCTACTTCGGAGCCGGCGAAGAACGCTGCCAGGATAACGAGCCCGACCAGCAGCGCCACCTCACCGGCCTGCGCTGACGATGATTCCAAGACCGACCTTTCCTTCCGGCTCCTTGCTGAGCCGCCGTCAACTGACCGGGACTATAGCATACTTCGGCACGCCGGCGCAAATGCCTTCCCGACCTGTGCGCATGTTCGGGGCCGCGCCGTCGCGCCGGCCCGCGGGCAGGTCTTCGGCGGCGACCCGCGAACCTCACGATACGTCAGCCCAGTTCCTGTCGGGAGGTCGGACGGAGATGACTGTGTGCATGATGAGCCGCGGACACGTCGTGATCGCTGCGCTCCTCGCCGCGATGCTGGCTGCGTCGGCCGCCGCGGGCCACGGAGCCACGCTGCTCAGTTCCTCCGTGCCGGGGGCCTTCGGCGTGCGCTACCTCCCCGATCGCGCAGTCGTCACCTACACGGTCGGCGACCCCCGCGAGCGTGCCGTCGCCGCCCGCTTCCGCCTGCGTGTGCTGCTTCCCGAACCCGTGCGCTGGGGATTCCTCGACCGCGAGCCCATCGCCGATGATAGCCTGAACTGGCTCACCGAGGACGGCCAGGTGATGCTGGCGCTCCCCTTCGGCAGCCACCGCCTGCACCTCGGGTGGGCCGGTGAGCCATCGCTGCCCCCCGAGCGCGCCGTCGTGCCCGTGCTCGCCGACGGCCGCGAGGTCGGTCGGCTTGTAGCGCGTTTCACCATCGACGGCATGGAGGCGACCGGCGAGGTCACCGTCGGCCCCGGCATCGCGGCCCTGCGTCTCGACACGGTCGGAGCTATTGACGCGGACGCAGTCTCGCTCGCGGCCGCCGGCGAGACCGTCGGCCCATGGACCCCACGCGACGGAGCACTCGTGGCCCCCGAGCGGCTGCTCATCGGCGAGAACCCGGCCCTTGCCCTGAACGTGCACGCCTACGGCCTGTCGGCCAGCCCCATCGCGCGCGTCGTGTTCGAGGACATCACCGCGCCCGCGAACGTGCAACGCGTGCCGGGCGATCAGGTCCCTGACGAGGCACTCCTCGCCGAGGCCGAGGCGTTCGTGGATGCCGGCGGCACGCCCGTGCAGATCGAGCCGGGCTCGCACCATGACGCCCACGGCGGCTCGTGCGTCTACAGCTTCATCGGAGATGGAAGCTGGCTCGAATGGGACCTCGACGCGCCCGCCGACGGATCGTACGACCTCTACGCCCGCGTGTCATGTGGGGACACGGGCGCCTTCCGCGTCGTCGCCGTTGACGGCGAGGTGCCGGAGGGGCTGGAGTTGGTCGCCTTTCCCGGCACGGGAGGGTGGGGCCACGCGGAGGGCGAGTGGTGGCTGGTGCGGCTCACCGGCGCCGAGGGTTCGCCCGCGCCGCTGGAGCTGACCGCCGGCACGCACCGGCTGCGCGTCACCGGCGTTCTGCGCAAGCACCTGAACTTCGACTTCGTGTTACTCGTGCCGCACGAATAGCCGGCCGCTGCTGCCCGCACGCCGCACGCCCGTCGGCTTGACACCGCTGCCTCACCACAACTATAATCAGCCCCGCGAAGGTCCGGATTCGACCCGAGCCTGTGTGTCGAGCGCGTCCGAGACCTATCAGTTTGGTATGAGTCCCTGCCCTGCAGGGATAGAGTAGGCCGCGTGGCGGCCGTTAGTGCAGGAGGGTGATCCGCGGTGACGCGTCGAACTCGAGGCTTCACGTTGATAGAACTTCTGGTGGTAATCGCGATTATCGCGATTCTCGCGGCGATCCTCTTCCCGGTCTTCGCTCGCGCCCGGGAGAAGGCCCGCTCCACCGCTTGCGTCAACAACCTTAAGCAGCTTGGAACCGCCTTCGCGATGTATCGCTCCGACTACGACGGCGCCATGCCACAGGACTGGTACCTCGCCGACAACAACATCGCCTATCGCTGGATACACCTGACCTACGCCTACATCTACAACGACCAGATCTTCCAGTGCGTCAGTTGTCCGGCCACCGGCCAGCCCATCTGGGCGCCTCCCTACAATACCAGGCTGCCCTTCAGTTCCTACTACTACTGCCACTACTACTTGGCGGGTGCCAATGAGAGCGAGGTGCAGGCGCCGTCCGAGACACTCATGCTCATGGACGGCTGGTACTTCCCGAACCAGGACATTAGCTGGAACCAGGGGATGTTCCACTCGCCCAGTGCCGACGCCTTCGTCATGGCCAAGTGGGTCAACAACGACTGGAACGGCACCCTGTACGTCAACCAGCGGATCCTGGAGCAGATGCGACGCCACAGCGATGGCCTCAACGCAACCTACTTCGACGCACACGTGAAGTGGATCAACCGCGCCATGCCGGCCGACTTCACACCCCGCAAGGACTAGCTGCCGGCTGCGGAGCCTTGCAGAGGGTCGGGGTCAGCCCCCGACCCTCTTTTTCGCTGTTGGGTTCGCCCACCGGCGGCCCACCAGCACGTTGACAGCGCGCAGGCGGTTCCCTATACTCGTTGGTACTTTCCCTGGCTACGGCCCCGACCGTCTTCCCTTGGTCCGGCAAGAAGGAGAGCAAGCGGCATGCAGTCACGCCCCAGGTTCTGGATTACGGCCATGATCGGCATCCTCGCCGTCGCATTCCTCATCGGCTTTGCGCCCATTCGCCTCCAACACGAGGAGCGCTTTGCCGTTGACAGCAACTTCGCGTATCAGATCGGTGACGTGCTCTACGAGGATGCAGGGGAGATCGCCGATCGCGAGGACCAGATCGCCGAGCTTCTCACCGAGGCCGGTCTGACCGACGCTGAGGTCGAGATACTGGGCGAGAGCCTGCTCACCGTCGAGACCTTCGCCTACGATCAGGACCAGGCCGACAGCGATCGCCAAGTCGTGCTCAAGGCACTCAACGAGGAGTTCGACGGCGTCCGGGAGACGACGCTGGCCAGTGAGGAGGAGCAGGAGCAGCCGATCGCGACCTGGGGCCCATTCGCGGTCTTCACGCCCCGGCCACAGCTCCATCTCGGCCTCGACTTGCAGGGCGGCGCCCACGTCGTCCTGCGCTGCCTGTCCAGCGCCGAGATGAGCTTCGTCCTGCCCGAGGACAAGCTCCTGGTCACGCCGGAGGATGCTGAGCCCGGGGACGAGGATCAGTACCGCCCGCCCTTCACTGAGGACCAGCTCGTCCTCCGCCTCCGGAGCCTGTTGCAGGACACCGGCGCCGACCCCAATGAGGTAGGCATCTCCGTCCTCGGCAACCACCTGTTGGTTGACACCCGACCCGAGGACCAGCGCCAGGTCGCGCGCCAGCAGGATGCCATCTACGACTTCCTGGTCGAGAACTACCCCGGGCTCGAGATCGAGAAGGCCGAGCCCAGCGCCGTGTTCGTCGATGACGAGACCGCCGACAAGGTCAAGTACATCATCGAGCGCCGCCTCTTCGCACTCGGCGAGATCCGTGAGCCGGTCATCCAGAAGCAGGGCTATGACCGCATCATCGTCGAGATGCCCGGCGTCAAGGACCCCGAGCGCGTGCTCGACATCCTCGGGAAAACCGCGCTGCTCGAGTTCCGCCTGATCCCCGCTCGCTACGAGCAGGTCAGTCCGGCGTCCTACGACGAGTGGAACGACACCCAGACCGGCCAAGCCGTCACCTGGGAGCAGGTGCGCGCCGAGGCCGAGGTCAAGTTCACCGGTCGCGACCTGGTGCCCAACAGCACCGTGCAGGCCGGCCAGACCGCCGACTGGGTGGTCGCCTTCGAGCTGCGCCCCGAGAAGAAGGACGACTTCCACGAGTTCACGCGGCGCAACATCGGTCGCATCATGGCCATCGTGCTCGACCGCGAGTGCCAGATGGCGCCCGTCATCCGCTCGGCCATCCCCGGCAACGGCATCATCGAGGGCAACATGACGACGCAGGAGGCCAGCGACCTGAAGCTCCTGCTCAACGCCGGTGCGCTGCCCGTGCCGCTGGAGATCGTTGAGAACCGCACGGTCAGCGCTACGCTGGGCCAGGACTCCATGATGCGCAGCCTCAGGGCCGCCCTCTATGGCGTCGCGGCGGTCATGATCTTCATGATCGCCTACTACCGCCTCCCGGGGGTGCTGGCCGACATCGCGCTCCTCCTCTACATCACGCTGGTAATCGCCGTCACCGCCTACTCCGAGGTCACGCTGACGCTCCCCGGCATCGCCGGCGTCATCCTGTCGCTGGGAACCGCGGTGGACGCCAACGTCATCATCTTCGAGCGCCTCAAGGAGGAACTGTGGTCGCGCAGGTCGATGCGGGCGGCCGTTGCCGCCGGCTTCGACCGTGCGTGGACCGCCATCCTCGACGCCAACATCACGACGCTTATCGCCGCCGCCGTGCTCTACTGGCTCGGCACCAGCCTCATCAAGGGCTTCGCCGCCATGCTCTTCATCGGCGTGGTCTGTCACCTGTTTACCGCTGTGACGGTCACGCGCTGGCTGCTCACCATGGTGGCCGAGCTACCATGGGCTCAGAAGCGCGCCCTCTACGGAGTCGGTGAGCGCTCCGCCGAGGACGAGGAGACCCAGCCGGCCTGAGTTCCGCACGCCGCGCCGACGCGCCGGCTCACCGGACGCACGCGATCGCAAGGAGGACGACTGGTGGACTTCTTCCGCAGGCAGAACTGGGACATCGTAGGGCACACCTGGCTGTGGTTCGCCATCTCCGGCGTGGTCATCGCCATCGGCATGGGCTCTTTGGCCGTCAGAGGCCTGAACTGGGGCATCGACTTCACCGGCGGTAGCCTGCTGCGCTACGAGTTCGAGCGGCCGCTCATCACCGAGCAGGCGCAGGGGCGCGAGGTCACCGTGCAGACGCGACGGATGCTCGCGGAGATGGGCCTGGCTAAGAGCCAGATACTTGTCGCCGGCGACAACCGAATCTACATCCGTACCCCGGAGGTCGAGAACGACACGGAGGCCCGCCGGCGCGACGACGAGATCGCCGCCGGCCTCACCGAGCGGTTCTCCGGCGAGAGTGGCCAGCTCGAGACGCTCGGCAGAGAGACCGTCGGACCGGTCATCGGCGAGATGCTCACCCGTTCGGCCATCCAGGCGCTGACGCTGGGCATCGCGCTGATATTGATCTACATCACGATCCGCTACGAGTTCCGCTTCGCCGTGGCCGCGATCATCGCGTTGGTGCATGACACCGTCATCCTCGTCGGCGTCATGGCCATCCTCCAGACCGAGCTGAACACGTGGTTCGTCGCCGCTCTGCTGACGGTGTTGGGGTACTCCATCAACGACACCGTCGTCATCTTCGACCGCATCCGCGAAAACCGGGGTGTTCACCGGCGCGCGCCCCTGCCCAGCGTGGTCAACGCCAGCCTGCTACAGACGATGGCGCGCTCCATTAATACCGTTGTGACCACGCTGTTCACGCTCATCGCACTCTATGCGCTCGGCGGGGCCACCATCGAGGGCTTCGCGCTCGCGCTCATCATCGGCATCACGAGCGGCTGCTACTCCTCGATATTCACCGCCAGCCCCATCGTCGTGGCCTGGTACGGGGCCGCCGATCGCCGCGCCGGCCGCGCCCCCGCGCGCGTCCGGACCACCGCGCCGGTGGCCACCGCCCGGGTCGCCGCCCCCGAGACCGCGACCGAGGAGATCGAGGAGATCGAGGAAGAGGCCGTGGCTCGCCCCAGCGCGCGCCAGACCATGCGCGAGGCCGAGCGTGTCGCCCAGGAGGAGAAGCGACAGGAGCGGCGCAAGCGCCGCAAGAAGCCCAAGAAGGACAAGGGCGATCGCGACAGCGGGCGCAAGAAGCGCTTCTGACGGGGGCCGGCTCCTGACACCGACCGCGCGAAGAGGATGGCGCCGTGATGCGTGAGAAGACCCTGAGCATCCTGACCACCGGGGGGCGCATCCCCGAGCACGGCGGCGGCGTGACATCCTTCGTGCTCAAGACCTGCAGGCTCGAAGGCGTCCTGAGGGGCGAGCGACCCGCCACCGGCAGACCGGCGGTGTCGCCGTGACCGTCGAGCAGACGCGCGGCAGTCGGCTGTCCAGCCGCGCCCGCGAGCTCCAGCCCTCGGGCATACGCGAGTTCTTCGACCTCGTCGTGGGCATGGACGACGTCATCAGCCTCGGCGTGGGCGAGCCGGACTTCCCCACTCCGCGGCGCATCTGCGACGCCGTCATTGCCTCGCTGCGCGACGGCGCGACCACCTACACCAGCAACCGTGGCCTGCTCGAGCTGCGCGTCGAGATCTCCCGCTACCTCGAGGCGAAGTACGGTGTCTCCTACGATCCGCACGAGCAGATCCTGGTCACTGTCGGTGTCAGCGAGGCCGTGGACCTCGCGATGCGCGTCCTGCTCGACCCGGGCGACGAGGTGCTCGTCCGCGACCCCTGCTACGTCTCTTACG
Organism: Candidatus Zipacnadia bacterium; assembly: GCA_029820915.1. Lineage (GTDB taxonomy): Bacteria > Armatimonadota > Zipacnadia > Zipacnadales > UBA5352 > JALGVA01. Next base: position 11,911 of record JALGUI010000036.1, read on the forward strand.
CTCCCTGCGTGGAGCTCGCACACGGCGCGCCCGTCAACGTCCGCACCCGGCTCGAAGACGAGTTCCGACTCATGCCCGGGCCGCTCGCCGACGCCTGCGGCGACCGGACGAAGGTGCTGCTGCTGGGCAACCCGAGCAACCCCACGGGCGCCGTGATGCGCCGGGGGCACCTCGCCGACCTCGCCCGCGTCGTTGCGGATCGCGACCTCATCGTCGTTTCGGACGAGATCTACGCCGAGCTGACCTACGACGGCACACACGCCTGCATGGCGTCGCTGCCCGGGATGTACGAGCGCACCGTCCTGCTCAACGGCTTCTCCAAGGCCGACGCCATGACCGGCTGGCGCATCGGCTACGCCTGCGGCCCGGCCGAGATCATTGAGGCCATGACCGATATGCACGCCCACACCATCATGTGCGTGCCGATCATGGCCCAGATCGCGGCCATCGAGGCGCTCCGCCACGGCGAGGACGACCGCGCCCGCATGGTGGCCGAGTACGACCAACGCCGCCGCGTGTTCGTCGCCCGCCTCAATCGCATCGGCCTCACCTGCTTCGAGCCCATGGGCGGCTTCTACGCCTTCCCGTCCGTAGCCCGCACCGGCCTTTCGTCGTCGCAGTTCGCGAAGGCCCTGCTCATCGACCAGCGCGTGGCCGTCGTCCCCGGCACTGCCTTCGGCGAGTGCGGCGAGGGCCACGTCCGCTGCTGCTACGCGGCCGGCATCGCGGACCTGCACGAGGCGCTGGCGCGCATGGAGACCTTCCTCGGGCGCCTGGCGGCCGGCGAGGTGGCGGTCGAAGAGTGACCGCCCGGCCCCGGCGAGGCAGCAACCGGCCATGACCGAGCGCGCCGTCCCAGGCGTTGACGCCGCACTCCGCCTCACCTGGTGGAAGCTCGGCATCGCCATCGCGTCCGGCCTGCTCACCGCCTTCTGCTTCCCCCCCGCCGACCTCGGCCCGCTCGCCTGGGTCGCGCTCGTTCCGTTCCTCCTCGTGCTGACCCAGGTGCGGCCGCGGGCGGGCCTGCTCCTCGGCATCGTCTTCGGCTTCGCCTTCATCGGCTTCTATGCGTCGTTCATGCTCGTCTACGGCCTTGTCGAGTGGTTCGCGTCCGTCGGCTTTCAGGCCCTGTTCTTCGGGCTCTTCGGCGTGGCCGCGGCGGGGTGCAACCGCGCGTCCCACCCGGCCCTGCGCGCGCTGGCCGTGGCCGCCGCCTGGACGCTCGCCGAGATGCTGCGCGGCGGCATCGGTGACCTCGGCTTCACCGTCGGCGATCTCGGCTACACGCAGCACCAACGGCTACCCATACTCCAGGTCGCGTCGATGGTCGGCCACTACGGGCTCGGCTTCTTCATCGCGGCAATCAACGCCGCCCTGACCCAGGCGATCCTGGCGGTCGCTCCCGGCATCTGGGTGCGGCCTGCGATGCACCCCAAGCTCTTCGCTCAGCTCTCGGCCAAGACCGCCCTGGCCGCCTACATGGTGGTGCTGCTCCTCTACCTGTGGGGCGCGATCATCATCCGCCAGGACGTCGGACCACAGGGCGAGACGCTCGAGGCGGCCGTGGTCCAGGCGGCGCTCGGTGACAGCGAGGGCGCGACGCGGCGCGATGCGGAACATGCTCTCGACACCTACCTGTCGCTCTCCGAGCCGATCCCCGAGGCCGTGGACGTCATCGTCTGGCCCGAGGTCGCGATCCCCCACGCCCTGAACCGGCGCCCGGACATGCTCGAGCGCATCGGCGAGATGGCGCGCGACAAGTCGGCCTGGGTAGTCGCCGGCGGCTTGGAGGTCTCCCGCGAGGGAGCGGTCTTCAACACCCTCTACGCCTTCTCGCCCGAGGGCGAGCACACGGAGACCTACCGCAAGGTCATCCTCGTCCCCTTCGGCGAGTGCGTGCCCATGCGCGAGCGCTTCCCGTGGCTGGCGCGCTTTACCCTCCGCGCCGTTGACTTCGCGCCCGGCGACAGGCATCGGCTCTTCCGCCTGGGCGACAACAGCGCCGGCCCGCTCATCTGCTTCGAGGCGCTCTTCCCGCGCGCCGTGCGCGCCAATGCACTGCTGGGCGCCGACTTCATCGTGCTGGCCACCAGCGACGCCTGGGCCGCCGGCACCTACGAGATCGAGCAGCACTCGGCCACCGCGCCGCTGCGCGCCGTCGAGAGCCGCCGGTGGGTGGTGCGCGCCGGCACCTGGGGCGTGTCGCAGATCATCTCGCCCTGGGGGCGCGTGGTCGCCCGCGTCCCTTCCTCCGAGCCCGGCGTGGCGTGGGCCGAGATCGAGCCGCGCCGGGAGCTGTCCGTGTACCACCGCTACGGCGACACGCCCGTGCTCGTGGTCTGCGCGCTGCTGCTGGTCGCCGGCATCCTGGGCCGGCGGCCGCGCCGCCCGCAAGACGCCTGACACCGACCTGGAGTGACGCGCCTCAAGGGGGTCGCGGCAACATGGCCTCACCGCGCATCGCCGTGCTGTGCAACTACACCGACGGCGACCGGGGGACGTTCTCGGCCAGGCAGCTCGTGAACCAGGCGTTCCTTGACTGCATCGTGGCCGCGGGCGCCACGCCCCTGCCGATTCCGGATATGGGCGACGAGCGCATCCGCGTGCTGCTCGAGCTGTGCGACGGCCTGCTCGTGACCGGCGGCGCCGACTTCGACCCGCGCGCCTACGGCCGCCGGCCGCACGCGAAGCTCGGCTCGATCAGCCCGCACCGCGACCACCTCGACCGCGTCGCCATCGAGTACGCGCTGGCGCGCGCTGAGATGCCCATCCTCGGCATCTGCCGCGGCATTCAGTCACTGAACGTCGTCGCCGGGGGCACGCTGCTGCAGGATGTGGGAAGCCAGGTGGACGGCGCGCTCAAGCACAACCAGTCCGCGCCGGGCTGGTACCCCACGCACGACATCGACCTCGCGAAGGGCAGCCGCCTGCGCGACCTCCTCGGGTGTGAGCGCGTCGCGGTGAACAGCTTCCATCACCAGGCGGTGGACGATCCGGCGCCTGAGTTCCAGGCGGTGGCCTGGACTGAGGACGGCGTCGTCGAGGCCATGGAGCGTGAAGGCGCGCGTTTCTGTCTCGGCCTGCAGTGCCACCCCGAGCTCATGGCGCCGCGCGACGAGCGCATCGCGCGTATCTTCGCGGCCTTCGCGGATGCCTGTGGCTAGGGCTGCGCCACAGTGGTGCAGGTGTCGGCCTCCGCGGTGATGACCTGCCGCGCGCCGCCCGGCCACGTCACCTCGACCTCAACCGGGCCGGCGTGCTCCCCGAGGCCGAAGTGCAGCGTCATCTCGCTCTGGTTGCCCTCCCCGGTCGAGGACTCCACCTGCCGAGTGAGCGT
>JALGUI010000037.1 GCA_029820915.1 Candidatus Zipacnadia bacterium
GAACGAGTCGCGCCCGAGCGCGAGGAGCGCGCCGGCGAGGCCTTCGAGGACGAAGACCTGCCGACCTACGACGAGGACGACATCGACATCCCGGCCTTCCTGCGGCGGAGGTAGCGCACACGGCCATCAGAACACAGGCGCCGCCCGCAGACCCGAGGGTCTGACAGGCGGCGCGCTCGGTTCTGTTGCTCGTGCAGCCGCGCTCAGCTTTCCTCCGCTTCCAGCTCGGCGGCCATCTCGTCTACTTCCGCCGCCCCCTCGGCCATGAGCTCCTCCTCATCGTCAAGCAGGATGTTAAGCAGCCGCTGGAACTCCCCGGCGTGCTCGCGCTCCTCGTTGGCGATGTCGCGCAGCACCTTGGCGGCCAGCTTGTTGTCGGTCGCGTCGGCATGAGCCTCGTACAGGCTCACCGCCTCTTCCTCCGCCGCCAGGTTCAGACGCAGCGCCCGGACCAACTCGCCCGGCGTCATCTTCCTGTCGGGCGTCACGCCACTGAACGGGTTGACGAACTCAGGCATGGGTGTGTCGCCTCCCACACATCGATCGCTGTCGCAGTGCCAGGACGGGCAGAGCGCACTGTTCCAGGATTCGGCGCCGGGTCAGGTATTCCTGCGCCTGCGACCGGCTACCCGGCGCCCAGTATCGCGTCGTAGATCTCCCCCACCTGCCGGGCCACGCGCCGCACGTCGAAGCGCTCGAGCGCCCGGCGCCTGCCCGCCTCGCCCATCGCGGTGGCGCGGGCGCGGTCGCCGAGCACGGCGACGATTGCCTCGGCCAGCGGCTCGGCACCAGCAACCCCGTCTCGCCGTCCGCCACGATCTCCGGGATACCGCCTGACCCGGTCGCCACCACGGGCCTGCCCACCGCCATCGCCTCGATCACCACGCGGCCGAAGGGCTCATCGGTTGACGGCAGCACCAGCAGGTCGCTCAGCCGCAGCAGGTCCGCCACATCCTCACGGAAGCCCAGCCAGTGGACGCTGCCCTCGATCCCGAGGTCGGCGGCCAGCGCCCGAAGGTCGTCCCCGTAGCTGTCCTCCCAGAAGGCCACCTCGCCCACCACGAGCAGCCGCGCGTCCGGCAGCCGCGCCCTGACCCCCGGCCATGCCCGCAGCAGCGCCTGGTGGCCCTTCCACGGCGTAAGGCGCCCCACGACGCAGGCGATGGGCGCGCCGTCCGGGATGCTGAGCTCGTCGCTCAGGCCGGGCGGCGGTGGGCCGGGCTCGAAGCGATCCAGCGGGATGCCGTTGGGCACCACGTGTACGCGACAGCCCGGGCCCTCGAATTGCCCCGCGACGGCCTCGGAGATGGCGATGACCTCGGGACGGACGGTCCCAATCGCGCGCCGCAGCCAGCGCCGGGCGCCCGGCTCGGTCAGCAGGTCGCGCATGTGCCAGACCACCGGCCGCCGGCGCAGCCGCGCCGCGGCGCCCGCCAGGAGGTGCATCTTCGTTGAGTTGGTGTGCACGATCGCCGGCCGCACCGCGCCCAGCTCGCGGTAGAGGCCCGCCACCGGCCCCACCGCGCCCAGCAGGAGGCGTGGCCCGCCCCCCGGGCCGTCCGACAGCTCCCCGCGCCTGGCGTCGTACAGCGAGCTGCGCGGGATGCCGGGACGCAGCCGCGCGCCACAGCCCTTCGCGTAGCGGAGCCACTCGGCGTCCGGCACGTGCAGGATGACGGGCTCGAAGCGCTCGCGGTCCAGGTGGGCGACCAGCTCGACGAGGCTCTTCTCGGCGCCGCCGACCTGCGCGGCGTGATCCACGTACGCGATGACGCGGCTCATCCCTCCGCCGCCTCCCGCTCGGCGCCGGTGGGCGCCACGACGGCCAACTCGGCGAGGAACCGCTCGGCCACCCGCCCCCAGGTGAACTCGCGCCTTACTCGCTCCCGGGCCGCCGCGCCCATGCGCGCGCGCAGATCGGCATCGGTCAGCAGGCGGGTGAGGGCCTCTGCAAGGGCGTCGTGGTCGCGCGGCTCGACGAGCAGCCCGGTCTCGCCGTCGGCGATCGCGTCGGGGATGCCGCCGAAGTCGGTGCCTACGCTGGGCACGCCCGCCGCGGCCGCCTCCAGGAAGGCCAGCCCCAGCCCCTCGCCCAGCTCGCCGCGCACCGGGCGGCTCGGCATGACGAAGACGTCGGCCGCGAGGTAGCATAGGGGCAGCCGATCGTGGGCGACATGTCCCGCGAACACGACCGCCTCGTCCAGCCCCAGCTCGCCGCTCAGCTCTCCGAGGCGCTCGCGCATCTCGCCGTCGCCGATGACCAGGTAGCGCACCTCGGGCACCCGGTCGAGCACCGCCGGCAGCGCACGCAGCACCGTCTCGTGGCCCTTGCGCTCGACCAGCCTCGCGACCGTCAGCAGCACCGGCCCCCCGCCCAGGCCCAGCTCGTCCCGCAGCGCCCGTGCCTCCTCGCGGGGGCGGTCGAAGCCCTCGGGGCGCACCCCGCCGCCGATGACGCCAATGCGCCTGCGCGGGATGCCGGCGCGCTCGAACAGCCCGGCGGTGTACCCGCTGTTGGCGAGGCAGCGGGCGGCCCGCCGCAGCACCGCGCGCTGGACCAGCCACTTGACCACGTTGCCACCGGACAGGGCGAACTCGCCGCCGTGGCCGATGAGCACTATCGGGCAGTGCAGCGCACGGAAGGCGAGGATGGCGGCCGGGCCCTCCGGCGACCACTTGGTCGCGACCAGGCAGCGCGGGGGTGCCGACAGCGCGGCCGCGGCCTGCTGCACGCCGGCGGCGAGGTTCATCGCCGCAGCCGCGTAGCCGGCGGAGGTGGGGACGCGGACGACCCTGAAGGGCAGCTCATCATCGACGTCCGAGTCGGCCTCCTGGGAGCCGGCGACGACCGCCACCTCCTCCCCAAGCTGGGCGACCGCGCGCGCCAACTCGCAGGCGTAGGTCTGAATGCCGCCGACGGCCGGCGGGAAGTCGTCGGCGATCAGGACGATGCTCATGTGCACCTCCAGGGCACGCCGGGCCGCCGCGCTGAAGGTGGCGGGAGTGCCAACAGGGAATCTGCCGTCGCGACGCCGACCACATCCCCCGCCGGTCAGCCGCGAAGGAGAGACAGATGGGTCGCTGCCTGAATGACGAACTGATGCTCTTCGCCGGGAGCTCGCACCCCGGGCTCGCCCACAGCATCTGCGACTACCTGGACATTCCCCTGGGACGCGCCAACACCACGCGCTTCGCGAACGACAACCTGTTCGTGCAGATCGAGGAGAATGTTCGCGAGAAGGACGTCTTCGTCCTCCAAACCTCCCGACCCCCGGTCAACGAGCACCTGATGGAGCTGTGCATCATGCTCGACGCGCTCAAGCACGCGTCGGCCCGCCGCATCACGGCGGTGATTCCCTACTACTTCTACGTGCGCTCGGACAAGAAGGACATGCCGCGCATCTCCATCACCGCCCGCCTCGTCGCCGACCTGCTCCAGACCGCCGGCGCCAACCGCGTGCTGACCATGACGCTGCACTCCGAGCAGATCCAGGGCTTCTTCAGCATCCCGGCCGACCAGCTCTCCGCCGTCCCGCTGATCTGTGACTACTTCAACGACTGGGACCTGACCGACTTCGTGGTGGTGGCGCCCGACGCCGGCAGCGCCAGGCGCGCCGGCGCCTACGCCCAGCGCCTCGGGCTGCCCATGGCGATCGGCGACAAGCGCCGCTCGCCGGACGGCAATACCGTGCGCATCCAAAGCATCGTGGGCGACGTTGCAGGCAAGAGGGCCCTGTTGCTTGATGACGAGATCGCCACCGGCGGCTCGATGGTCAACCTCGCCACCTTTCTGCGGGAGCACTTCGGCGTGCAGGAGGTCTACGCGGGCGCCGCCCACGGCGTCTTCGTCGGCGAGGCCCTGCAGCGGCTGTCGCAGCCGCCCTTCAAGCTCACCGTCGTCACCGACTCACTGCCCATGCCCGGCGGCGGGGCATCGCCGAGTGCGGCGCAGGCCAACGTGCATCAGGTCCCCGTCGCTGAGCTGTTCGGCAAGGCCATCTACGCCATCCACACGGGCGACTCCGTAAGCGCCCTGTTCCGCTGAGGCCACCCATGAGCCGGCTGCGGGCAATGGCGAGGCGCCGGGCCGTGACGGTGCTCCTGGCCGCCCTGATGGGCGCCTGGGCCGCATTCCCCGTGCTGCGCGAGGGCCTGACGCCCCCGGACAGTTTGGTGTACGCGGCCAAGGACTGCGATGTGGTCATGCTCAAGCGCGGGCTCGACGAGACCCCGCGCCTGCGCGATACCCTCCGCTGGTGGACCGGCAACTGGATCGGCTGCAACCCCTTCTGGCGCCCGCTGTCCAGCTACGCCTTCTGGCTGATGCACCGCACGCTCGGCTGGGAGCATCACGATCGCTTCGGGGTCATCACCGGGCTGTCCCACATCGCCGTCAGTGTGCTTCTGCTGCTGCTCGCCATGGAGCTGACCGGCAGGCCGCTGCTCGCGCTGCTGGCCGTCGGGCTGTGCAACGTCGGCCCCCTGCCGTCGCCGGCGGCCCACTGGCTGCACTCGCCGGGCATCGGCGGAGTGCAGCACTGGGTCTACATCCCGGACATCTGGCTGGCGATGTGCGTGCTGCCCGCCCTGCTGCTGGCGTGGCGCGGGCGCATCTGGTGGGCCGTGCTGCTCGCCGCCGTGGCCGCGATGTTCAAGGAGACCGGCTTCGTGGCCTTCCCGCTGGTCGCCCTGTTCTACTGGTGGCGCCGGCGCCGCCTGCACCCGGCGTTCTGGGCGCTTGGCCTCATCGCGGCCCTCTTCGCCACCGTCAAGCTCGTCTACGTCGGCCCCGGCTGGGTGCTCGGCTCCAACCTGTCGATCTGGGTGCGCATGTTCCGCTTCGTCGCCCCCGAGCCGCTCAACTGCATCACAGCCGGGTTCGCGCCGTGGGTGACGGTCAGCGTGGGGCTGGCCTTGACCCTCATCTTCCGGCGCAGCCGCTGGACGCGCACCCTAGCGCTCCCGGTCGCCATCGTGCTCGCCGCCGCCGTCTACCAGCTCGCCAACAGACCCGAGCCGGCGCTGGGGGGCGCCGTCGCGCTCGTCGGGGTCCTCGAGCCGAGCTTCCTCATGGGCACGACCATTGGCGTGGCGTTGTGGCTCGTTCTGGCGTGGGCGGGCCTGAGGGGCGCCGAACGCTCGCTCATCGCGCTTCTTGCGCTGGGCTATCTGGCTCTGGGCCTGCCCGCCACGATCGCTCCCCAGACGGGCGCCCGGTCGCTCTACACGGCGTTGCTGCTGTCGGGCTCGATCAAGGCCCTCTGCCTGTGGTCGCTACCGGCCGCCTTCGCCCGCCCGCCCGCCGCGCCGGGCCCGCCCTCAGACGAACCAGCTTGACGCGACGGCCTCCTCGCTGGGCACGGCGACCTGCAGGAAGCCCAGCTCCGGCCAGCGCTCGATGACCCGCCCCTCCCGCCCCACGACGACCGCCGGCCGCAGCGTGTCGCCCGGGCCGGTGTCGAGCACCCGCAGCGGCAGTCGCGCCTCGATGATGCGCCCGACCTCGCACTCGACCTCGTCGCGCAGGTCACCGCTCGCCGCGGGCGTGTCAGCGTCAGGGTCGGCGACGATCGACATCACGTGCTCGGGCTCCCCCGCGAACACGATGTCCAGTCGGCAGCCCCGCAGCCGGTCCGCCGCCGGCCCGTCGGTGTCAAGCCGCAGCCACAGGTTCTCGGCGTCGAAGCCGAAGTAGATCTCGTGGACCACGAACTGGCTGCGCTGCATCGCCGAGGCCAGGCCGGACGTGCGCAGCAGCGCCGCCGCCTGCCACTCGAAGTAGCTGCTGACGCGGCCGTCGATCGCGGCCCGCATCCAGCCGACCGCCTCCCGCGTCAGCCGGCTCACGCGCTCGGCGTAGATCGGCTCCTGGACCTCGGCCGGAGGCTGCTCGCCCAGGGAGCCATAGACCTCCGCCACGTGGGCGCGGAACAGCGCGTCGAAGATGTCCGCGTCCAGCGTGTGCTGGCTCTCGGAGTACCACCAGAACCAGTCGCTGCCCTCCGCGATCATCAGGTGCCGGACTGCGTCGTCGTAGCCATCATCGCCCGGCGCGTGCCGCTTGACGGCCTCGAGTGCCCCGCCCAGCAGCTCCCACGCCCGCCGGTGTTCGCGCCCGCCGATCCAGGTGCTGAACGAGTGGTCGATCCAGGACCCGGGGAAGACCGAGGCGAGCCGGTCCTGGGCCGGGAAGCGCTCGAGGTAGCCCCCCACCGTCGTCGTCTCCAACTCGTCGTCCGCCTCGATCCGCTGGTAGAGCTCGCGCAGGAATGCCTCGCCCGCGTCCGGGTACCAGCCCCACGGGTTCTCACCGTCGAGGATGACGCTCACCAGCGGCGGCCGATCGCCGTCACCGGCCCGGCCGGCGATCCGGCGCAGTCGCCCGACGAAGTCCCGGGCCGCGTCGCGCGCACTCCAGTCGCGGTAGACGAAGCCGATCAGGTCCGACAGTCGGTGGTCGCGGAAGACCAGGCTCAGCCGGCCGTCGGCGGCCAGCCAGGGCCGGTAGAGCTGGTCCGGCGACGGCCTGTCGTCGAGGTCGAGGCCGGCGGCCAGCACCTCCTCGTCCGATGCCGCCCAGGCCAGCCCCTCCTCGGCGATGAGCGCGAGCGCGGCGTCGCTCACCGCCCCCTCCGACGGCCAGATGCCGCGCGGTCGGGCGCCGAACACACGCTCGTGATAGTCGAGCCCGTCGCGGAGCTGCCGGCGGGCCTCAGCCGGCTCGCGCCACGGTGTGTCGGGAAGCTGGGAGGCCGGGATGCGGCGCTCGGCGTCCCGCATGTCGCACAGCAGCGGCATGATGGGGTGGTAGAAGGGCGAGCAGGTCAGCTCGGCGCGGTCCTCCCGCGCGACCTCGGCGTAGAGTTCCACGACGCGCCCGACCGCGGCCTGCATTTCGTCGAGCAGCGCCAGCTTCTCGTCCTCGGTGAAGTCGCGATCCTTCACGCGCAGCTCGCGCACGACCTCACTCTCGGTCGCCAGGGCGAAGCCGCACCACGCGAGGTTGAACAGCACCTGGAGGTCGCGCAGCTCGTCCTCGCGGAAGAGCCGGCAGGCACGGTCGATCGTGTCCGGCTTGCGGTCCACGCCCCTCTTGTGCAATAATTCCCCGTAGCGGGGGCTGGCCGCCATGCCGCCCGCCGGCTGTCCGCCGCACATATGTGTGAGCAGGTAGCGCTGGTCGTCGAGGCCCAGGTCGGCGGGATCGCGCAGCGACAGCTCCAGCGCCCGGTCCGTGATGTCCCCGGCGGCGCAACCCTCGAGCTGGCTTATCAGCGACGGCACCAGGTTGAAGGTCACCCGCGTGTCGTCGAGCTGCGACAGCAGCCACGGCATATCGGAGTAGGCGCTGCAGGCGTGCAGACGCGTGAACGGCATCGCCGCCTGCCGCGAGTTCGGCCACAGGTACCACGGCTGGTGCATGTGCCAGAAGAAGGCGACGCAGACACGGCCCATCGCTACCACTTCATCTCCCGCGTGCCGCAGTCAGGATGAGATCGCCGCCATGAGTTCGCCGCCCGGAGCATTCTGCCTGGTCCTGCACACCCATCTGCCCTACGTTCTCGGCCACTCTACCTGGCCGCACGGCACCAGCATGCTCTACGACGCCGCGGCGGAGTGCTACCTGCCTCTGCTCCGCGTCTTCCGTCGCCTCGCCTTCGACGGCATCATGCCCCGTGTGTGCGTCAGTCTCACGCCCGTCGTGGTCGAGCAGCTTGCCGACGAGCGCTTCAAGGAGTGGTTTCCGCACTACCTGACCGACCGCATCCAGGTGGCCGAGGCCAACATGGGTGAGTTCCGCTACCGCGGAGACCTGCATCTTGCGTACCTCGCCGAGCGGTGGGCGGCGCATTACCGCGAGCTGCGGCAGGTTTACCTGGAGGAGCTCGATCGGGACATCATCGGCGCCTTCCGCGAGCTGCAGGACCAGGGCGCCATCGAGATCATGACCTCAGCCGCCACGCACGGGTATCTTCCACTGCTGTACGAGGACGCCTCCGTCCAGGCGCAGATCAGGCAGGGAGTGCAGACGCACCAGCGGCACTTCGGCCGACACCCGCGCGGCTTCTGGCTGCCCGAGTGCGCCTACCGGCCCCGAACCGCCTGGGCGCCGCCCCGGCAGGTCCAGCCGCCGAACGGGCACACCTGGTGGCGCAAGGGCATCGAGGAGTTCCTGGGCGAGAACGGGCTCGACTACTTCATCGTGGACGCCCACATGCTCGGCGGCGGCGACCCGCTGCCCGTGGACGCACACCGCGACAATACGCTGGGCAAGCTGTGGGGGCGCATCACCCGCCGCAACGAGGGCCCGCGGCCGACCTGGGAGAAGACCGAGTACTGGGCTTACTTCGTGGGCTCGCACTTCGAGGATCACCCGCCCGTGGCGTGCCTGGTGCGCAACGAGGACGTATCACATCAGGTGTGGAGTGCCGACTTCGGCTACCCGGGCGACGGCTGGTACCTGGAATTCCATAAGAAGCACCTGCCCGGCGACCACCGCTACTGGCGCGTGACCGACGACCGCAATGACCTGGCCACCAAGGACGCCTACTCGCCCGAGATGGCCGAGGCGCGGGTGCGCGAGCAGGCCGGGCACTTCGTGAGCACGCTGCACGATGCCCTGGACGGCCAGCCGCGACCGCACGGCAGGCGGCCGGTGGTGTGCACGCCCTTCGACGCCGAGCTGTTCGGCCACTGGTGGCACGAGGGGCCGGCATGGCTCGAGCAGGTCATCCGTTGGGTCCACGAGGACCCCAGCATTGAGATGATGACCGGCCGGCAGTACCTCGCCGACACCCCGCCCGCGACGGCCCTCACGCTCCCCGAGGGCTCGTGGGGCGCCGGCGGCGGGCACCATGTCTGGCTCAACGACGAGACCGCGTGGTCGTGGCGGCGCATCTACCAGGCCGAGCGGCGTATGGTGCACCTGGCGCGCGCCCACGCCGGGGAGTCCGACGACACCCTCGACGGCTTCATCGCCCAGGCCGCGCGCGAGTTGCTGCTGCTGCAGGCCTCGGACTGGCAGTTCCTCATCTCGACCGGCAGCGCGCCCGACTACTCGGCCCACCGGCTCGTGGCGCACCACACCGACTTCAACCACGCGGCGGAGCTCGCGGAGCGCTGGGCGCGCCGCGAGGTGCTCAGCCAGGATGACTGGGCCTACTTCGGCTCGCTGCGCGATCGCGATCGCATCTTCCCCGATGTCGAGCCGGCCTGGTGGGCGGAGGTCCACCACCCGGCGTAAGCGCGGCTGGGCAACCGCCCAAGTCCCGCGGAGGGGCCGCTCCGAGCGTCGAACGCGGAGCGTTCGCGCGAGGAGTGCGAGGTCCGGAGCCCGGCGACGGACCTCGCAGGTTCCACCCCGGCCCGTCGTCCTCTCACGGTCCAGGTGACCACCGGGCCGCGGTGGAACCTGCGTCGCATCCTGGAGGATGCTTCGCATCCTCGCGGCGACGACGCGCGGCCGTCTACGAAGTGCTGTCTCAAGCACGCGAATTCAGATGCTGCCCCCGACCGGGGCACACTTGACAGGGCGCCGGGCTTGGGCAACAATGACACGCGGGCCCGACGGCCGGACCGCGTCGGGCATCCCTGACGGTCCGCCCGCGAGCATCGCGCTCGGCGCGGGCGCCGGACGTCTACGAGTGAGCGTCACAACTTCGCAGAGCGCGGGAGCCGTCGCCCAGGAGGCCCGGGCGTGTCGGAGCTACGCAAGGATCCCATCGTGGACCGCTGGGTAATCATAGCCGCCGAGCGCGGACGCCGCCCCCATGAGTTCGAGCACCCTCCCGAGGAGACGGCGGCCGGCGCCGCGTGCCCGCTGTGCGAGGGCAACGAGCGCATGACGCCGCCCGAGATCTGGGCGCTCCGCAACGTGGGCGCCCCCAACACCCCCGGCTGGCAGGTGCGCGTGGTCCCCAACAAGTTCCCCGCTCTGCGCGTCGAGGGCGAGGCGCATCGGCGGGGCCTGGGCATCTTCGACCTGATGGACGGCGTCGGGGCCCACGAGGTCATCATCGAGACGCCGGACCACGAGTGGCGCATGGGCGATGGGCCCACGGAGATGGTGGACCGGGTCCTGCGGGCGTACCAGGCGCGCCTGATCGACCTGTACCGCGACCGGCGCCTGCGTTACTGCGTCATCTTCCGCAACTTCGGCCCCGACGCCGGGGCATCGCTCAGCCACCCGCACTCACAGATCATAGCAGTCCCGGTCGTCCCGCGCCGCGTGAAGAGCAAGCTCAGCGCCGCCCGCGACTACTTTCAGCGCAAGGAGCGCTGCATCTTCTGCGATGTCATGGCGCAGGAGCTGGCGCTGGGCGATCGCATCGTGCTCGAGAACGACTACTTCGTGGCCTTCACTCCCTTCGCATCACGCTTCCCGTTCGAGCTGGCGATCTATCCCAGGCAGCACTCGCATGACTTCGCGACGCTGGACGAGAAGGGCCGACTGGCGCTGGCGGACGTTCTGCGCCGCTGCCTGGCATACCTGCGGCCCGCGCTGTGGCAGCCGTCGTACAACTACATCCTCAACGTCGCTCCCAACCCCGTGCCCAGGCCCGGCAAGCCTGACTACTGGACCACCCTGCACCTCGACTACCATTGGCACCTGGAGATACTGCCGCGCGTGACGCGTCTCGCCGGCTTCGAGTGGGGCACGGGCTTCTACATCAACTCGGTCTCACCCGAGGACGCCGCGCGCTTCCTGCGCGACGCCATGGCCGACGAGGCGGACGGCACCGCGAGCGGGTCGGCGGAGGTGAGCGCGCCCGGTGGCGGCTCGTGATCGCGGTCGCATCATCTGCCCGTGCCCCATCTTCGACCAGGTCCCCGTGGCCATGCTGCTCGCCAAGCCGGACCTGACGCTCATTGAGGGCAACCACACCTTCTGGGCCAGAGTGTGCGGCTGCGCACCGCCACCGACGGGCACGCCGCTGCGCGACGCCCTGCCGGCCGAGCTGTTCGGCGCGGTCGAGGCCGCACTGTTGCAGGTGGCCGAAAACGCGGGGCCGGTCGAGGTGCCCGGCGTACGCCTGTACAGCACCAACCAGCCGCAGCGCGTCGTGGACCTCAGAGTCAGCCTGGCCTCGGACGGCGAGCGCCAGGTCGTGACGATCGCGGCCAGCACTGTCCCCGACACGGGCCGGCGCGTCGCCGAGCTGACCCTGCTGAACGACATGGTGCGCGTGCTCCGGCAGGAGACCGAGATCGACCGCGTCTTCTTCGCCACACTCACCTGCGCCACCGCCGGCACCGGCGGCATCGGCTTCAACCGGGCCTGGCTCTTCGTCGTTGACTCCAGCGGCCAGTGGCTGGAGGGCCGCATGGCTCTGGGCCCCGGGTCCCAGGAGGAGGCGCACGAGATCTGGTCGCGGGTGGCGGCCGAACCACGCTCGCTCGACGACTTCGCCGCCGCCTACGACCGCTGGGCCGAGCAGCCACATCCGCTGCAGGACATGTTGCAGTCGATGCGCTTCTCGCTCGAGGCCGACGCGGACCGGGTGCCGGCGCTCGCCGCGCTGCAGCGGCGAGCCATCAAGATAGACAACGCCTCGGACGACGAGCGCATCAGCGAGGACCTGCGCCAGATGCTCGACGTGGAGCAGTGCGTGGTCGTGCCCATGCTCGTGGCCGACCAGCCCCGGGGCGTGGTCGTGGCCGATAATCGCTACTCGCGCGAGCCCATCACCGACGGGGACGTCCGTCTGCTGACGCTGTTCGCCCAGCACGCGGGCCTGGCCATCGAGTCGGCCCTGGACTACGAGGAGATCCAATCCAGCCGGCGCGAGCTCGAGAACGCCTACACGAGCCTGCAGCGCGCGCAGGCGGAGCTGGTGCGGGCCGAGCAGCTCACGGCCATCGGCGAGATGTCCGCGCGCATCGCACACGACCTGCGCAACCCGCTGGTGACCATCGGCGGCTGGGCCAAGGACCTGGAGGAGGACCCGAGCGACCCCCTGATCGTGCACCGCGCCGCGAGCATCATCGCCAAGGAATCAAGCCACCTCGAGGACATCCTGTCGATGCTGCTCGAGCCGCTCGCGGACCGCCGGCTCCACCTCAGGCCCATCGACCTCAACAGCCTCGTGGTGGACCGCGCGCTGGCGTGCGAGAGCGGCTTCGAGGAGCGGGGCATCGCGATCACGGCCGACCTCACGGAGGGTCTGCCGCACATCCGGGGCGACATCGCCCAGCTCCGCCGCTCGCTGCAGAACCTGCTCGACAACGCGGCCGACGCCATGCCCGACGGCGGGGTCATTACAGTCTCGACCTACCAGGATGACGGAAATGTCTACGTCAGAACCGAGGATACCGGCCTCGGCATGTCGAAGGAGGCAACTGAGCGGATCTTTGACGCCTTCTACACCACCAAGCACTACGGCAGCGGCATCGGCTTGGCCGTGGTGTGGGATACCATCCGGTCGCACGGCTTCGACGTCGAGGTCGAGAGCACGCCCGACGAGGGTACGGCCTTCATCATCCGCATACCCAAGATGCACACCATACACGGACAGCCGCTCGAGACCGCGGGGGACCAGTGAGGTGGGCGACAGCCAGGGCGGGGTCCGGTCATGTGGCGGAGGAACACTCGGAGGTGAGGGAGCCGTGAGCGGTGACGACGAGGTGCAGGGCGGATCCGTTCTCTTCGTGGACGACGACCCCCATCAGCGCGAGATATACCAGCGACGACTTGAGCGCATGGGCTACCGGGTCGAAGTGGCCGACAGCGCCGACGCCGCGGTACAGAGCGTGCAACTCAAGCGCCCGAACGTGATCGTGCTGGATATCGCCATGCCCGGGCGAGACGGCCTGAGCGCCCTGCAGGAGTTCCTCGACATCGACCCGTCGGTCCCGGTCATCATCAACACCGCGTACCCCGCGTACGCCGAGAACTTCCTGTCCTGGGCCGCCGACGCCTACATCGAGAAGAGCTCTGATCTGGAGCCGCTCATCGAGGCCATCGAGACAGCCGTCGCGCGCGCCGG
>JALGUI010000038.1 GCA_029820915.1 Candidatus Zipacnadia bacterium
CCGGACATGACGATGGTCCCGAGGCGTCCGAGCTCCGCGCCTCCGAAGCCGATCTCCTCGCCGTCGGCGTCGAGCAGTCGCACGCCCAGCGCCTGGGCCATGCCCGCGCCCGCGTCCGTGGTGGCGCTGCCGCCGATGCCGACGACGAGCCTGCGGCGTCCGCGGTCGAGCGCCGCGCGGATCAGCTCTCCGGTCCCGCAGGTCGTCGTGACGAGCGGATTGCGCCTGTCCTCGGGCACGAGCGGCAGACCTGAGGCGGCGGCCATCTCGATGACGGCCGTCTCGCCGTCGCCGAGCAGCCCGTATGTGGCATCCACGGGCTCGGCGAGCGGGCCCGTGACGCGCTCGGTCTGGAGCTCACCTCCGGTGGCATCGACCAGTGACTGAACGGTGCCCTCGCCGCCGTCGGCCATGGGCACCTCGACGATCTCGAACTCCCCGTCGATGCGCCGGATGCCCTCGGCCGCCGCCCGGCACACCTCGAACGCCGTGAGCGAGCCCTTGAAGGAGTCGGGCGCGATGACGATCTTCACCGAGTGCAGCACTCCCATTCGGCCCGCGGCAGCCGCAGATCGCGGCTGCCGCGGGCAATGTCCATGCCGTCGCGCGGCCCTAGAGCATCGACCACGCGGCGTTGAAGGCGCGCTTGGTGCCGGCGACGAGCAGGTCCGAGTCCTCGCCGGACATGGGCGCGACCTCGAAGGTCACGATCGGCTTGTCGGTGGGCAGATCGTCCCGGTCGAAGTAGCCCACGTAGATGAGTGTCTCGAGGAAGCGCGCCAGCTCCTCGACACCGGTCTCGCTGCCCGGATAGCCGAAGCCCGGGTGCTTGTCGCCGTACCCTTCAGCCTGCTCGTCCCCCATGAGGCAGTTGCCGACGTGTACGTGGATGAGGTGGTCAACGGTCGGCGTCAGCGCGTCCTGCGGGCTTTCGCCGAGCAGCGGCAGGTGGGACAGGTCCTGCGTCAGGCCGAAGTTGTGGACCTGCTCCTTCACGCGCTCGCACAACTCTGCCGCGCGCGTGCTGGGGCCGATCAGGCACTTCTTGTCGATGGTGTCGTCGAACTGCTCGAGCGACAGCCAGACGGGCTCGCCGTCGCCGGCCTGGCTCATCGAATACTCGCACAGCTCGACGCAGGCATCGACGAACACGTCCATGGCCTGGGGCCGGTCACCCTCGTTCTCGGGGTCGGGCCCGGAGAGGAGTACGCAGAGCCGGGAGTCGAGCTCGTAGGCCGCGTCGATGGAGAGCTTGACGTCGTCGATGGCCGCCCGACGCTCACCCTCATCGAGCGAGTTGATGTTGAGCTTGCCCAGCAGCAGCGGCGGCTGCGCGCCCATGCCGAGCTTGAGGTGGCTGGTCCGGGAGATCGCCTTCAGGCCGTCCATCACCTCCTGGTGCTGACTGCGGCGCACCTCCAGTACGGTGAAGAAGTCGTCCTCGGCGATCTTCCGGGCGGTGTCGAGAATCATCTCTGGATCCTCGTCCCTGATGATCGGGTACGCCATGAAGTGTACGATGCCGAGGTCCATCATGTCGCGCCAGTGACTGTCGCTGTACATATGCGTTCCTCCTGTGCAGCCGCCTCGGTACGAGGCGGCCTCACTCACAGTCCGACAGAGATACACCACCCGCCGGTCGGCCGGCGGCGCGCTCTGTGTATTCGCGTCATACCGTGTACTTCCCGCCGTCGCGCGCGATTCCTTCCGGCCATAGATATCGGGGCCCATCAGCGCCCGTCGCCACAGGCAGGAGATGGGTGTCAGGGGAGGAATAGGCCTTCAGAGACCGACGCGAGACCACTCGGCGGGTGGACCGGGCGCGTGTACGGGAGCCGCAGGAGGCGAGCCGTCTTGACGCTCACCCGAGTCGCATGTGCAAGCGCCATTGTGCTGGCATGCCTGTCAGCATGGGGCCAGCAAGACACCCCGCAGCCGGCCGATCAGGATGCCGACAGGGCGCTGGCCACGGTGGACGGCGCATCGATCACCGAGAGCGGACTGTGGTGGTACATGACGCAGATGGCAGGCGGCCGTCTGCTCGACGACCTGATCCTCTCGCGCCTGCTCGCGGTCGAGGCCGAGAAGCAGGGCGTGAAGGTCTCCGGCCCCGAGGTCGATGAGGCCCTCGAGGTGCTCAAGGCCGAGCACGACTCCGAGGCGGACTTCCAGCGCTGGCTCCACGAGACCGGCCAGACCCTGAAGGGCCTGCGCATGTACCTGCACCAGGAACTGCTCGTCGAGAAGCTGCTGAACGAGCGCATGGGACTGACCGAGGAGGGCATCCGGGAGTACTACGAGGCCCACCTCGAGGAGTTCGCCGAGTCGCCCCAGGTGCACCTGCTGGACATCGTGGCCCTGACCATCGATGACGCCTTTGCGGCCCGCGAACGGCTGGCGGCCGGCGATAGCTTCGCGGATGTGGCGCGCACCATGTCGCACGACCCCACCGCGGACGAGGGCGGTGACCGCGGGTGGATCACCCGTGAAGACGTGCTGTACGACAAGGTCGCCGAGGTCGTCTTCGCCATGCAGGAAGGGGAGGTGAGCGACCCGGTTGACTGCGGCGACCACTACCACGTGTTCTACGCCCGCCAGGTTCAGCCCGGTCGCCAACTTGACTTCGATGAGGCGCGGCCGCAGGTCATCCAGCGCATCCGCGAGTTGCGGGGGATCTCGCGGGATCTCTTCATCGCTCTGCTCAAGCGAAGGGCCGAGATCGACGTGACCTGGGAGGACGTGAGCTACCTCAACGAGATGTACGCGGATATCCGCGCCACCAAGGTGCTCGTGGATGATCGGCGCATCGACCTGCCCGCGCCCGCTCGCCTGCTCCCCAACTCGCACCTGATCGTCCCCGCCCAGGTCGTGCTCGAGGCCATAGGCGCGGAGGTCACGTGGACCCCGGAGTCGGGTGTCCTCGAGGCGACGCGCGACGGCCTGCGCATGCGGCTGGTGGCCGGCGTGAACTTCTTCGCGGCCGGGGGAGAGGAGCTGGAGATGGCCGAGGCGCCACGCGTGGACGAGGGCGTGCTGATGATGGCGCCGCGCGCCCCCGTGGAGGCGCTCGGCGGCGCGCTGCTGTGGAACCGAGCGGAGAACGCGTTGTATATTGATTCGCACCCCGAAGTGGAGTCACCGTAGCGGCCGACAGGGCCACGCGAGCACGATCGCCGGAACCCAGGGGTGGCCGTCCGGCGCGGGCGGCTGCCCCGTTCGTTCAACCCGTCGTACGACCGCCGAGAGAGGGAGCATGTGTCTGACATCAGGCCCGAGGCCGCACAGGTCCCGGTGCTGCGCATCTTGCACGAGAGGCCCGATGAGTGCGCATGCGTGACACTGACGGGCGGGCAGAAGGCGGCCGGCCTGGTACTCCTTGCGGCCGTCATCGCCGCGCTGGTCTGGCGCCCGATCCCGACGCTGGTCGTCCTCAACGCGCTGGCCATCGTCTTCTACGTGGTGCACTCAGCGTACAAGTTTCTCCTCGTCGGGCTGTCGCTCGAGCGGCCGATGCTCCACGACGCGACCGAGGACGAGATAGCCGCGGTGCCCGACCACGCGCTGCCCACCTACACGCTGCTGATCCCGCTCTACCGCGAGGCGGCGGTGCTCGGTCGGCTCGTCGAGGGCCTGCAGCGCATGGACTACCCGGCCGACAAGCTCGATGTCATGCTGCTGCTCGAAGAAGATGACGAGGAGACCATCTCCGCCGCGGAGGAGATGGAGCTCCCCCCGCACATCCGGCCGGTCATTGTCCCCGACAGTGAGCCCAAGACCAAGCCCAAGGCCTGCAACTACGGGCTCTTCACGTGCACCTCGGACCTGCTCGTGATCTATGATGCCGAGGACCGGCCTGAGCCCGATCAACTCAAGAAGGCGGCACTCACCTTTCGCAAGGTTCCCGACAATGTGATCTGCCTGCAGGCCAAGCTCAACTACTACAACCAGCGCCAGAATCTGCTCACGCGCTGGTTCACGGCCGAGTACTCCGTGTGGTTCGACCTGTTCCTGCCCGGCTTGACCGCCTCCGGCGCGCCGATCCCGCTGGGCGGCACGAGCAACCACTTCCGCGTCGAGCCGCTCAAGGAGCTGGGTGGCTGGGACCCGTTCAACGTCACGGAGGACTGCGACCTCGGCGTGCGTCTGCACAAGCACGGCCGGCGGACGGCCATGCTGGCATCCACGACCTGGGAGGAGGCCAACGGCGTGTTCCTGTCGTGGTTCCGCCAGCGGTCGCGTTGGGTCAAGGGCTACCTGCAGACCTGGCTGGTGCACATGCGGCATCCGCGCCGGCTCATGCGGGAGCTGGGCGCGCCCGGCTGGTTCTCCTTTCAGATGACCATCGGCGGCTCGCTGGTGTGCTTCCTGATCAACCCGATCTACTGGGCGATGACGCTGCTGTGGGTGCTGACCCACTCGTCGGTCATCTCGGCGCTCTTCCCGCCCGCGGTCTACCTGCTGGGCAGCTTCTGCCTGTTCGGCGCCAACTTCGTCTTCGTCTACATGGCGGTCGCGGGCTGCATGCACCGCGGCTACTACGACCTCGTGAAGCACTCCCTGCTCACGCCCATCTACTGGCTGATGATGAGCATCGGGGCCTACAGGGCCGTGGCCCAGATCATCGTCAGGCCGCACTACTGGGAGAAGACCGAGCACGGCATCTTCGACCTCGAGGCGCATGGCGTGGCCGGTGAGGGGGAGGGCGGGTGAGGGCGCCGCTGACGAGGCGCGAGGTCTGGCTGGCCTTCGCTCTGGTCGCGGCGCTGACGCTCGTCGTGGGCCTGCGGGGCAGGCTCGTCGAGCGGCAGGTGGAGTGGGACGGCCTGGCGGCGGTCGCGCACGCGTACGACGTCTTCCATGCTGAGCCGGCCGCGAACCTGGCGATGATCGGCTTCGTGCAGCCACCGCTGCCGGCGCTGCTGCAGCTTCCGGTGGTGCTGGTGGCGCCGCCACTGGCGACGAGCGGCCTGGCCGCAAACCTCCAGGGAGCGCTGGCGGTCGGCTGCGCGGCGGCGCTGCTGCTGGGCATCGCGGCCGAGTCGGGCCTGGGCAGGGCGTGGCGCTGGCCGCTGGTCGCGGTGTTCGCGCTGCACCCGCTGGTGCTCGGACCGGCGGCGGCCGGCGCGCCCTTGGCGTTGCTCACTGCGCTGTTGCTCGGGGCGGCGTGGGCGCTCATCCGATGGTCGCGGACCGAGTCGCTGCGAGACCTGATCGCCGCCAGCGTGGTGCTGGCCGGGGCGCTCATCACCCGCTACGAGACCGTGTTCATCGTGGTCGGTGCGATGATCTACCTGGGCTGGCGCACCCGTCGGGGTGGCGGGTCGTGGAGCAAGCTCGAGGGCACCATGATCACCTTCGCCCTGCCCGTGGCGTACGTGGCCGGCATCTGGATCGCCGCCAACTGGGCGATCATGGGCGACCCGTGGCACTTCGCGCGTGAGGCCTTCCTCCCGGCCGAGGCCACGGCGGAGGCGATGCTGTCCGCGTCGATCCGGGTCGCGCTCGTCTGCTTCTTCCCGATCCTCGCGCTTCTCTACAACCAGATGCGCGGCGTCGGGCGCCTCCCCGCGGCCGCCCGCCCCGCCGCGTGGCTCGTCCTCACCGCGATCCTGGCGCCGGCGCTGTTCCCCGGCGTGTTCGCCGGTATGGCCGAGGACGGCGACTGGAGCCGGCTCGTCAGCGTGGTGGCCATGTCCCTGGCGGGCGGGTTCGCCATGGTGGCCGTCGTCGCGGGCGAGCTGGCGCGTGGCAGGAGCCACGGGCCGATGCAGGGAACCGTTGTCATTGCCGCCGCCAGCCTGGGCGTGCTCATCTGGCTCTCCGGTCAGGGAGCCGCACTGCCCGGCCCGGCATCGGACGCGTACCTCGGCCGCGGCCCTCTGGCGGACTCGGCGCAGGAGGAGCTTGCGGCCGCGGAGTTGCTCCGGGCCACCGACCTCCCGGCCGAGGGGCGACATATCATCGTGGGCTGGCCGGGCTTCGCGGTGGTCCTGTTCGCGGGCCGCACCGGCGACCTTGCGGTCATCCGCACCCACGAGCTTCCGAACGAGATCGACGGCCTCTGGGCAGGCAGTCGGCTTGTCCTGCTGGTTGGTGACGAGGTCGGCGGCATCCCGCGGGCGCGGGTCGAGGCCGATCTGGGCTTGCCCAAGGCATTGGGCCTGGAGCTGCAGTGGCGCTCCGGGCCGTGGCACTGCTTCGAGGTGGTCGAGCGGCCCAACTAGGCCCGGCCGCCGGACTCATTCGTGACGCACTTATCCTTTCAGGCGTGCGGGGCGCCTGCGTGTCAGGAGGACGCAACCGTGCGCCGATTCACTACCATTGTGGCCGCGCTGGCCGTGCTGGGCGGCGCGTGCCACGCACAGACCGAGACGTACGGCGCCGTTCGCGGCGAGCTGGAGGGCGGCACAACCGTCTACAGCGTGACCACGCCGGTCTTCGAGACCGTGGACGATGCGACGTTCCAGACCGAGCGCTTTGGCCGCGACTTTACGTACATCCTCCGCGGCCTGCCGGCGGGGCCGGCGCGTCTGAAGCTCGGCTTCTGCGAGAATCGCTGGGCCGAGCCCGGCGAGCGCACCTTCGACGTCTACGTCAACGATCTGCTCGAGCTCGACGACTTCGACATCCTCGAGCACGCAGCGCCCAACGAGGCGGTAACCCGCACGCTCGACATCGACATCCTCGACGCAACGCCCCTCAGCATCCGCTTCGTGTCCGAGACGGACAATGCCAAGATCAACCTCATCCGCATCTACACCGCCGAGTGGGTGATGGAGACCAGTCCCAGCGACGAGAAGGCGACGTCGCTGCGGCCCGCGCAACGAGACCTCCCCGCCTCCGAGGACGTGTGGGAGACGCAGCTCGGGCGTCTCGGCAGTCGCGTGGCGATCAATCCGCGGCCGCAGCAGGGGGTGTGGTGGCAGAGCCCGCTCGGGCACGCGCAGTACCGGACGGCCTACTTCGACCCCGGCACCGTGGACTTCAAGCAGCAGGCGGCGCGCTACGTGTTCGGGGCGAGGGTCGGCGATGTCGCCATCTCCATGCCCTTCGACGACCGGCTGAAGCACTTCTCGGCGATACGCCAGACCGAGACCATGACCGCGCTGTCGTACGAGTGCAGCTCTCCCGAACTGCCCGTCGAGGTGCGCTTCACCTGGCGGGCGCCGTTCTACCCGGAGGATGTGCGGCTCAGCGTGGCGCCCTACCTGACGCTGGAGGTGGCGGTCATCGGCAACGACCCGCAGCCGCAGACGGGCCAGGTGCTGATCGGCCGGTCGCTGCCGGTGGGCGAGCCGATGCAGGCCTTCTCGACCGAGGGCATCATGGGCCTGCGGCGCACGCCCGAGGTCTTTGAGATCGAGACGGAAGAGCGTTGGGTGGTCGATGACGCGTCGGTGTTCAAGTTCTACACGAGCGGCCTGCCGCTGGGCGACCCGCCGGACACTATGGTCGTGCCGTCGCAGCGCGACAACGACGGCCGCGTTGTGCTGCCCCTGAACTGGGACCAGCCGTACGGTGGCCTCACCTGGGACTTCACGGTGGCCCCCGGCGAGACGAAGCGCTGCCGGATCGTCTACATCGGCTGGGTGGACGAGCCGGTGCAGACCATCGCGGGGGTCGAGCACCGCTTCAAGTACCATGAGTTCTTCGAAGGTCCCGAGGACTTGGCGCGCTACGCCTTCGAGCAGTGGGACGAGGTCGAGCGACGGTGCGAGATGTTCGAGCGGACGGTCAACGACGCCACCATCGCCGAGGCGCTCAAGCAGTTCCTGGCCTTCGCAACCCACAGCTACCTCGTGAACACCTGGTGGACCACCTCGCCCGAGGGCTCCGACTGGTTCACCGTGTGGGAGGGCTGCTGCCAGCTCCAGTCCACCGTGGACGTGGAGTACAACATCGCGCCCTTCTACTTCCACCTGTGGCCGGACCTGCTGCGCATGGAGCTGGATGAGTGGGTCGGCCACATTCAGGATAGCGTGCTCAGCCACGACATGGGCGTGGGCCTCGAGGTCAACGGCATGGAGTACTGGCACCCCATGGAGGTGGAGGAGAACACCAACTTCGTCCTCCTGCTCCACGCCTACTGGCGCCACACCGCCGATGACCTGACCGTGCGGCGTCACTACGCGGCGGTGCGCGAGCTGCTCGAGTGGGTGACGTCCGCCGACACAGATGCGGACGGCTTCCCGGAGACCGGGCTCTATAACACCATCGACCAGGGCTCGCCGGCGATCCAGTACGCGCCCGACCAGGTCTACCTCGCCGTGCGGTCGCTGGCGGCCTACACCGCCGGCATGCAGATGGCGGAGTTCATGGGCGAGCCGGAGGACGCGGCGCAGTGGTCGGCGCGGGCGAGCCTGACCGCGCGGACGCTGGCCGAGGAGGGATGGCTCGACGACCACTACGCCGTGGCCCTGAACCAGTACGAACAGCCGCAGCCGGCTGCGGCGGAGCCGGCGGGGGGTGGCGTGATGGGCCCCATCGGCGGGCCCGCCGATGAGGGCTTCCCGCCCATGGACGACATGGGCGGCGGCGACATGGGCTACCAGCCGATCGGCGGCACGTACCCGGTAACGCGGCAGCCGCTGAGCGGCTGGGACAGCTACTCGATCTACACCACGAACGGTCTCGTCTACCCGATGCGCTCGGGGCTGTCCATCGACGGCCTCGACCTCGGCCGGCTGCGCCGCGACCTGCGCAACGCATCCGGGGAGACGATGGATGAGTTCGGCTCGCCGCACACCAACCACGAGAGCAACATGTGGGTGTCGCAGAACATCTGGCGCGACATCGCGGCGGCCTACCTGGGCATCGACTACACCGACAACATCGAGCGCTACTGGGATCTGGAGCGCTACATCAACACGCGCAAGTTCGGCGCCTTCACCGACGTATACGTCTACGGCAGCGACTCGACCTCACTCGACTACTACCCGCGCGGCGTGGCCGCCTACGGGCTGATCAACGCGCTCGCGGGGCTGCAGTTCGACCGCGTGCGCGGCGTCATCTCGCTCGCGCCGTTGCGCACGCCGCTGCGCCTGCCGCTGACCATGTTCGCCGACTGGCAGGCGGGCGAGGTGCCGTGGCTGGTCATCGAGGGCGATGCCGGCGCGCCGACGGTGCGCGTCGAGGGCACGGTGCCGGCGCACATCGAATTCCGCCTGCGGCCGCGTGGCGAGCCCTTCGCCGAGGGTGCGCCAATCGAGGTCGCGGCCGGGTAGCCCCGAAGGAGACATGACCATGGGCGAGTGCACGCGCGACGTCACGACCGAGCGGTACGACGTATGCGTGGTCGGCGCCGGCCTGGCCGGGATCTGCGCCGCGCTCGCGGCGGCCCGACATGGGGCGCGCACCGCTCTGGTGGACGACCGCCCGGTGCTCGGCGGCTGCTCCAGCTCGGAGATGCGCGTCCCCCCCTGCGGCGCGGTCTACTTCAGCCCCTGGGCGACTGAGACCGGCATCATCCATGAGCTGATTGTCGAGGACCGCGCCCGCAACCACGCTCCGGTGGGCCCTGGCCAGGCGAACGCCATCTGGGACCTGGTCCTCTACGACGCCTGCCGCCGCGAGCCGAACCTGGACCTGCACCTCAACACCTGCATCGACCGCGTCGAGATGGCCGGCGGGCGCACGATCGCGCTGGTCAGTGGCGCGCAGTCGCACAGCGGGAACCGACTGCACATCCCGGCGCGCATCTTCGTGGACTGCTCAGGCGACGGCTGCGTGGGCGCAGGCGCCGGCGTGCCCTTCCGCGTCGGTCCGGAGGCGCGAAGCGAGTACGGCGAGTCATTCGCGCCCGAGGAGCCCGACGACTTCGTCCTCGGCTCCAGCCTCGTCTTCCGCGCCCTCGATACCGGGCACGAGGTCGCCTTCGAGCCGCCCGCCTGGGCGGAAGTGTACGACCACCCGGATGGCATCCCGTACCGCTCGACTGCGGACCTGTCCGGCGGCTACTGGTGGATCGAGATCGGCTGGCCGCTGGACACGCTGCACGACGACCCGGCCATCCGCGACGAACTCCTGCGACACGTCTTCGGCGTGTGGGACCACATCAAGAACCGTGGCCGGGAGCGCGACAGGGCGCGCACCTGGGCGCTGGACTGGGTGGGCTTCCTGCCCGCCAAGCGCGAGAGCCGCCGCTTCGTCGGCGCGCACGTGCTCACCCAGCAGGAGATCCAGTCGGGCGTGCCCTTCGAGGACACGGTCGCCTATGGCGGGTGGTCGATCGATGACCACACGCGCGGGGGCATCACCGCACTCGACCAAGCCCCATCCTTCGACCGCGTACGGCTCGTGGACTACTTCGTGACCCCGTACGCGGTGCCGCTGCGCAGCCTCTACGCAGACGAGATGGACAACCTGCTGTTCGCCGGGCGGTGCCTGAGCGCAAGCCGCGTGGCGTTCAGCTCCCTGCGCGTGCAGCAGAGCCTGGCCACGACGGGCCAGGCGGCGGGCACGGCCGCGGCGTGGTGCATCGAGCGCGACCGCCGGCCACACGACATCGACGATCCGCGCTCGCTCCAGCAGCGTCTGCTGCGCGGCGACTGCTATCTGCCGGGCGTCGAGGAGGACAACCTGGCGCGGGACCTGCGCGGCGCCGTGGCACACGCTTCGAGTGGGGCGGAGCTTGCCGCCGAGCCCGCCGAGGGCGGCTGCGACTTGGCGGCTCACCCAGCCGCCCTGATGCCCATCTCCGCCGACCGCATCGAGCGCGCGATCCTGTTCCTCGACAACCAGGAGGGTGAGGCGGAGATCGCCCTGAGCGTGCATCGAGCGCGCGACGTCTGGGACCTTGCCGCGCTCGACGCCGAGCCGGTCATCTCGGCCGCCGCCGCCGTACCCCACGGGCGCGGCTGGGTCGAGGTCGAGCTGCACATGGATGCGTCGCCCGGCGCTCTCTACTGGTTCCGGGCGGACGGCCCCGACGAGATCATGTGGCGGTTCGCGCAGGACGCGCCGCCGGGCACATCGGCGATACATCTGCGCCCCGACGGGACGCGCTGGTTCGCCGGCGGCGGCCGGGGCGGTTGGCGATGGCCCGCGCTCCGCGTCGAGCCCGAGAGCCGGCCGTACGCGGCAGAGCAGGCGATCAACGGCAGAGCCCGGCCTGACACGGGCGCGAACCTGTGGATCTCGGACCCCGCCGAGCCGCTTCCGCAGTGGCTCGAGGTGGAGTTACCCGAGCCGACACGCTTGGACGCCGCGGTCCTGATCTTCGACACCAACCTGTCCCGCACGAACATGGCAACCCCCGGCCTGTTCCGCGCGCCGGAGTGTGTGCGCGACTACGTGCTGGCGGCAGAGATCGACGGGCGGTGGCAGGAGTTGGTCGCGGTCACGGGCAACTACCAGCGGCGCCGCGAGCACCGGCTCGAGGCCGTGGTCGCGACGCGAGTTCGCCTCACCGTGATGGCGACGAATGGTGACCCGTCGGCGCGGGTGTACGCGCTGAGGCTGCATGACGACGGGCGATGAGTCAGGGAGGGTTCCGCCGATGGCTACAGAGCTGCGCGCCGGAGTCGCGAAGGTCGATATCACCCCGCCGCTCGGCCACACCATGGCCGGCTACGGGGGCCGCACCACGACCGCGGACGGTATCGAGGACCCGCTCTACGCGTACGCCGTGGCGCTGGAGCAGGGCGACGAGGCCTGCGCCATCGTCGTCGGCGACCTCATCGGTGTCCCTGCTCCGCTGTGTGAGCAGCTCCGCGAGCGCGTCACCGAGCTGTGCGACCTGCCCCGCGAGCGGGTGATGGTGTGCGCGACGCACACGCACTGGGGCCCGGTGCTGCACAGGTCGGGCTATCTGCCGACGGACCTCAAGGAGGCCGTCTCCGAGGAGTACGCGCTGACCTGCATGCGCCAGATGGCGGGCGCGGTGGCCGAGGCGTGGCGACTGCGCGAGCCCGCCGTGGCGCTGTGCGGCGCCGGCGATGCGGACCTGGTGAGCTTCAACCGCAGGCCCGTCACGGTCGAGGGGCCGGTGGCGATGAACCTGGCGCTTCCGCTCGAGGAGGCCCTGGTGGCATCCAGGGTGGGCCGGGAGCTGTCGCTCACCTGGGAGAAGGGCGGCTCCCCCGGTGAGCGCCTTAGCGAGCCCCAGGAGGGCGCCCAGGGCCTGCGTATCGGGCCGGCCAATACGCAGGTGCCGCTCCTCAAGCTCGTGCGGCCGGACGGCTCGCCGATCGCGGCCGTGCTGGCCTTCGGCTGCCACCCGGTGTGCGGCGCCGACGCCGACACGACCTTCTACCGCTACTCAGCCGACTACCCCGGCTACGCCCGGCGCGTTCTCGAACTTGCGCTCGGCTCGACTGCCCGGCGGTCTTCCTGCTCGGCTGCGCCGGCGACCAAGTGCCACTGCGGCGGCAAGGAGACTCACGCAAGCGCGTCGGCCATTCGATCGGCGCCGAGGCGCTGCGCGTGTGGGAGCTGATTGAAGGCGAGGGAGTCGGCCCGCTGCGCTGGGCGAGCCGCACGGCTGAGCTGCCGCTGCGCGATCTGCCGACCGTCGAGGCGGCGCGCGCCGCGCTCGAGGCGACCGGCGACCCCGACGGCGCCGGCGGAATGCGGGAGCGCCACGAGCTGTCGCTGGCC
>JALGUI010000606.1 GCA_029820915.1 Candidatus Zipacnadia bacterium
TGAGGACGGTGCCTGCCTCCGCCAGCGCCGCCACTTCCTCGTCGCTCATGTCCGTGAACACCGCGATCCGTGGCAGAGCGATGTGCGCGTCAGGCTCATCCACTGCCAGGGCGTAGCCAAGGACGCTCGGATCGTGCAGCTCGATCCACCGCGTCGCGATCTCGATCTGCTTGCGGGGCACGTCCAGCAGCTCAAGCATCTCGCGCAGCTCGGCGATGCCCTCTGCCGTTCCGGCCACGCGGAGGGCGTTCTCCGCCATCACGGGCTCGATCTCCTCGACCCCGGCCGGCAGATCGACCTGCCCGCCGTGCGCCAGCGCCTGCCACTCAGGCAGTTCGCCGGTGAACAGCCGGCATACCTCAGCGGCGTTTGTGTGACTGAGCGGGATAGTGACCTCGTCTGCGCTCGCCGGCACGGCGAGCACAATCGCCAGGCACGTCACGATGATTGCGATGCGCGTCATGGTTGCGTTCCCCTTCTCAGCGATTTCGCGACTCTCAGGAGGTGCGTTCGCCCTCCCCCCGACGACTCTCCTTCGTCTGTCGCGCCTTTCCGTGGCACGGACACTCCTGTCCGTGCGTTGTTCGGCGCAACCGCGACGGCGCAACGGCACAGGCGGGAGCGGGGTCCCGCCTCTCCATGACGACAACGACGAACGGTCGGGAGGGCGCGTAGGCCCTCCCCTCCACAACGACACGGCAACGGCGCACGGGTCCCGCCCCAGGGCAGGATGCCACGGGACGGCGTCGTTTGCCGTTGGAGGGGCCGCTTCGAGGGCGGACGCGCAGCGTCCGCACGAGAAGTGCGAGGTCGCGCAGGTCGCCGTGCGACCTCGCGACCGAGCAGTCGCCTGACCGGCCCGCCGTTCCGTCGAGATGGCGACGGCAACAGCCCACAGGGGAGACCGCCCGTGTCACGAACGGCGACGGCAGCGGCGGCGGCGCCGCATCTGCTCCCGCCATGCAAACGCCCCCGCGCCGGCTCAGTTCCAGTCGCCCACGCGGTTGTTCGCCTCCGTGATCTCGTCGATAGCCCCCTCGGTGTCGAGCAGCACCACCGCGGGCTCCGCGCCCGCGGGCAGATCGACCGTCACCGTGGCGGTCTTCCGCTGCAGGTCGTGCGGCGAGTCGAGCGTCGGCACGTCAGCGGTCGCCAGCTCATTGAGGTCGGCGTCCAGCACCTGCACCACGCTCTCCGGCGCCGCCGAGCCGCCGATATTGTGCACGGTCACGGTCAGCGCATTGCCCTCGACCGCGACATCACCCGGATCGATGGCCAGATCCGGTCGCGTGCGGATGTCCTCCAGCTCCTCCAGCAGCGTCAGCTCGATGACCACCGTCTGCCCGGGCCGTGCGGTGAAGGGAAGCGCGCCATCATAGCGCCACAGCTCCTGCTCCTCGCGCGTGATCTGCTCGTCGGGCTCATCGTCGCCGTCGCGGTCGATGCCGATGCTCACGTCATAGCGCCCGTGCGGCAGTCGCCACACGCGCATGGTCATCGGCCTCGGCTCGTCGTGGAAGCTGTAGACGATGGCCTTGAGGTGCTCGGGCGTGGCGTCGAGGATCGCGGCGGCGTAGTCCAGCCCGCCGCCCTCCCAGCTCACCCAGTGCCCCGGCACGTGCGACTTGCCCGAGGTCCAGTCGCCCAGGAACAGGTGCGACAGCAGCGTGCGGCCGGGCAGCGGCACGCGGTCGGTGTAGGGCTCGGCCTCGGTCAGCAGCCAGCGGTTGCGGATCTGCTGGCGCACGACCTCCTTGAGCTCCTCGACCAGCCAGGTGCGGTCACCGGTGACCTGCCAGGCGGCATACAGCGCCGTCTCGTTCTGGCTCGGGCTCCACGTGCCTTCGAGCGTGTACCTGTTCGTGAACCCGATCTCCCGGATCGCGCTGCCGTTGGTGCGCTCGCCGAGGGTAATGGTGTGCTCGCCGGGCTCAAGCTCGTAGGTGTTGGGCGTGACCGCGGGCGCCCACTCATCGGCCGCGCCGCCGCCTCTCAGGCGGTCCAGGGGCCGGTCGTCCACGGTCACGAAGAACGTGCTGGTCGTCAGGCCCTCCTCGTCGCCATCGGTCCTCCCCAGCAGTGCCCAGACCGCGTAGCGCCCGGTCTCGGGCACTGTGACCGTGTACGTCG
This sequence comes from Candidatus Zipacnadia bacterium, assembly GCA_029820915.1. Classification (GTDB taxonomy): domain Bacteria; phylum Armatimonadota; class Zipacnadia; order Zipacnadales; family UBA5352; genus JALGVA01. The sequence goes on from JALGUI010000606.1 coordinate 2,131, forward strand.
CCGAGCCGCCGTCCTCCTGCGTGGTGGTGCCGATGGCCTCGCCGCCGCGCACCGGCTTGAGTGGCTCCTCAATGGCATCATAGTCGGTCGCAGCCACGGTGTACCGCTGCTCGGGGCCGGTCGGGGGCGGCTCGATCGGCGTCGTGAAGCGCTCCAGCATGGCCTCGGCAGTCGCCGGCTTCTCCTCGTCCGAGGGCTCCCACAGCTCGACCACGCGGCGCCACGGCTCG
>JALGUI010000607.1 GCA_029820915.1 Candidatus Zipacnadia bacterium
TAGAACCTGCCGAAGTTCGCCTCGCTCATGCCCCAGATGGTCTTCAGATGCTGCTCGACGGGCAGCGCAAAGTCGAAGACCTCCACGCGCAGGCGCAGGCGCCTGGGCTCGACGCCCGCGGCGCGCACGATCAGCTCCCCGTCATGCCGCCCCGGCCGCGCATCGCCGCCGGCGTGCACGTCCAGCCACAGGGGCCGCACCTCGCCGCGCGGGATCTCGTCGATGCTCGCCAGGAAGTCCAGGATCGGGTCCGGCCACCACTGCGTATCGCGGCGCACATCGGCGTACTGCGGCCGGTTCTCGCGCACGTACCCGACCGGCGCCACCGACACGCGGAGCGCGGGGTCATCGAAGCCGCTGACCTCCCAGGTGACCGCGCCCAAGTCCGCGTCCAGCGGAACGATCGCCACCTGCACGGCCTCATGCTCGTTGCCCGCCAGCCGCACCGTGGCCGCGTCGGCGAACGGGCAGTCAAGCAGCTCCGCCTCGCGGAACACCTTCACCGTCGGCCGCTGGACCGCGAGCGCGAACTCCGCGGGCCCACCGTTGTCGCGCGCCCACTCCCGCCCGCGCTCGATGGGAAGTCGCCGGCGGAGCGCCGCGAGCGAGGCCCGCCGGCCCTCCAGCTCCCGCCGCGCGCGCTCGACAGCGCCGGGCGCCACCTCGCCGCTCAGCAGCTCCCGTCGCGCGTCGTCGAGGCCGGCCTCGAGCTGCTTCAGCCGCCGCTCGACCGCGGCCGGCAGCCCGCCTCGCGCCATCTCCCGCCGGACCTCAGCCAACTCCGCCGCCGCGGTCTCCAGCAGGCGCCGGGCGCGATCGCGGTTGATAGCCGCCAGCACTGCCCCGTCTGCCTCCAGCGCCAGGACGAGCCTCGGGCGCAGGTCCTGGTCGTCGGCCTCGGACGAGGAGAACGCGACCGCGTCGCCCTTCTCCGCCGCCATCTCCGGCCACAGGCGCAGGCCCGCGTTGGTCTCGGGCCGCTCGATCCAGCGCTGCACGACATCGGCGGGAAGCTCGAAGATCGCCTCCGCGCCGCCCTTCTCAGGCACCGTCGCCTCCGCCGACCACGTCGTCGAGTAGTCCACGCCCGCCTCGCCCGCGCCGGGCTTGCCGGCCCACCGTCGGTCGTCGTGGCTAAGGAAGCTCCAGCATGCGGCGCCGGGCGTGGGCACGCGCGTGCCGTCACCATCACCCTCGACCCAGCCGCTGTTGGCCTGGGTCAGCTCTCGCGCGTCCACGGTCAGGTCGCGGAAGGGGTAGACCCCGGCGAGCGCCCGCAGGACCAGCCGCGCCGACCGCACGCGGGCGCCGGGCGGGATGTCGCTGAGGTCGAAGCGCAGGAGCGATGCCTGGCGCTCATTCCAGCGGTTGATGCCCATGCTCAGGACGGGATAGCGCCCGTAGTTGACCTCGGCGACCGAGGCGGGCTGATACATCATGACATCCGCCGTGCCGCGGTAGCCGTCCAGCCCGTCCTGCACCGCGATCTCGAGCTCTTCGGCCTGCGCGAACGTGCAGACACCGACCGCCAGAAGTGCGGCCGCGAGTATACGTGGCATGACCGGCCACTCCTTCGTCCCTCCGACACGAGCGCGGCGCCTACTCAGGCAGCTTCACCGCGTACGCAGACCCGTCCTCGCTTGACGCGATGATCTCGCCCGCGCCCCCGGCCGCCAGGTCGATCAGTCGTCCGCCCGTCTCGAACCGCGCCACCGGCGAGCCGTCCGCCGCGTCCAGCGCGTACACCGCGCCGTCGTCGCAGCCGGCCGCAATGCGCGGCCTGTCGCCGTCGAGCAGCGCCAGCGCGCGCACCTGGTTGGGCAGCGCGGTGCGCCACAGCATCGTGCCGTCGCCGTCGAGGCAGTACACGTTGAAGGACAGCGAGCAGACGATGATCTCGTCCGCGCCATCGCCATCCACGTCCACGCACGCGAGGTCGGTCACCTCGTCGCCGGTGTTGAAGACCCACAGGCGCTCGCCCTCGCTGTCCCAGACCTGAACCGTGGTGTCGGCGCCGCCGAAGATGACCGCCAGCTTGCCGTCCCCGTCGAGGTCGCCGGCCGCCACCGCGTTGGCGCACGGCCCGCCGGCGGTGCGGGCGCCGAAGCGCCGGGTCCCGTCGGGGTTGATGACGTGCCACCAGTAGTACTCCGTCCCCGCGATCACCTCATCGCGGCCGTCGGCGTCGATGTCCGCGGCCGCCCCGGCAGTCGAGCCGTGCACGCTCTCGTAGTGCCACAGCTCATCGCCGCTCGCGTCGATGGCGTAGTAGCGCCAGCTATCCGCGCCCGCGATGACCACCTCGTGGCCGTCGCCCATCAGGTTGGCGCCGAAGACCGTGCGCACGTT